>JBGGMI010000055.1:0-39772 GCA_041288075.1 Fimbriimonas sp. | reverse complement strand
GACCGCAACGAGAGCGGCTGCCCCGACGAACCAGATGAGCTATACGGCCACGAACTTCCAAACGCTCACGGCAACGATGGTATTCCAAGGTCAAGCGGCTAACTCGGTGACTACGACCGTCGGCTCACCCTCGTTCATCCTAAATTTCAATATTCCCCAAACGACGAGCAGCGTCGGCACGGGTAATCCATCCTCGGTCAACTACACTGCGGCGAGCACGGTGACCGTTTCCATCTCGCCGAACTGAGATCTGGCGTAAAGTCAGATAGATTTCAATGTTTAACAGACTGCCCACCCACGCGTTTTCCTGCCGCGCCGCACTCATATGTGTCGCGGCGCTTACCTCTGCGTTGGCCTCGGCCCAGGGAATGCTCGTGCGGCCGATGAGTGTCGAAACGACAGCTCGGCCGGGCCAGGTTGTCGATCTCGACTTCGAGGTTCAGAACACGCTCCCCAATCAAAGCCTGAGCGTCGATGGCGAGCTGTTGTTTTTAACCCAGGGAGACGCGGGCTGGATGGCCACCGCCCCCGGAGAGCTTTCGGAGGCTGAGCGCAAGCGCTACAGCTCGGCACTTCCCTGGCTGAAGCTTGCAGCGGGCACGATCGAGCTGCCGGCGCTTCAGACCAAAACGTTCAAAATTCGAATGCAGGTTCCGTCCACGGCTCGCGGGTTCTACTCGGCCGCCGTGACGTTCAAGAACAAGCCGATGAATGGCGGCAACGGCATTGGAGTCGTGCTGCGCTTCCTCGTGCCCATCCTGGTGCAGGTCGAAGGTTCCGTTCCCAAGCGCAAGGCGCTATTGGAAGACCCGCAGGTCATTTCGGTGCTCCCATCAGAGAATGGTCCAGGATCGACGTTCCTCGGCCTTAAAGCCAGCAACGTAGGCGAGGGGCTCACTCGAGTCGCCGGTTCCTTCGACCTTTACGGGCAGATCGGTGGGCAGTGGGTGAAGGTTTCTTCGGCTGAGGTGGCGGTCCGGCGCATCATCCCCGGCGGCTTCGTACGCCTGTCTTCCACGCTGCCAAAGCGCATTCCGAAGGGCCACTACAAGATGGTCGGCAACTTTCTCGCCGATGGGCAGCGCCTGCCGCAGTTCGTCCAGGAGCTGGATGTGGCCGGAGACAGCGGCATCGGCACGCTTCAGCCGGACATTCCTCTCGTGATTTCACCGGCGCTGCTGGAAATGGATGCTCAGGGCGGCTCCGTGCGGACGGCAACGATCAGCCTTCGAAACCCAGGCAACGATCCGGTAGAAGTCAACCTGCAGTCGATGCTTCCCGAGAAGCTCGCAAACGTCGTTCTTGGAGCGACGAAAGGGGAAGACTTCGGCGCTGGCTCCTGGGTGGAAATCGCGCCCAATTCCATAACCGTGGGTCCCCGTCAAGAGCGGAAGATTCGGGTGATGATGAGCCTTCCGGACGGATCGACTCGGCCCTACTATTACGCCACGGTCATGGCACACGCGAAGCTGAACGGCGTCGCCGTGGGCTCTACGCCCGTGCTCGTTGCGATCAAGAATACGGGTGCCACTGCTCAACCGGCCTTGTCGCCAGGCGGACCCGTGATGCTCTCCATGGGCGAGAAGAACATGGTCACGGTCAGTGCGGCGTTTACGAACACGGGAGACGTGCACTTGTCGCCAAACGTGCGCTTCGCGGTGAAGAAGGATGCACTGGGCGATTCGCTGCTTTCGGTTACTGCCGAGCCAGAGTCGCCGATCGCTTTGCCGGTATCCACCAATCGCTACAACGGCGTTTTCGATGTGTCCAAGCTGGCTCCTGGATCGTACGTTTTAACCGCAATGGCTGAATTCGGCGGTAAAACGACATCGGCTTCCACCGGGTTTAAAGTCGTGAAGACGAAGACCGGGGTGACCGTCGAGATGATCAAGGCACCGGCCGCTACGAAAGGAAAGGGATGAGAACTTTACGATTTTTAACTGTCGCGCTGTGCGTGTTCATTTTCACGGCCCTCTCCTTCGCGCAGGCGAAGCCCGTCACCAACGTTTTCACCGACACGGACCTTAAGCAGGCGCTGAGCGACATCGCGGCCCAGTCGGGCGTGATGATCGTAGCGGACGACACGGTCACCGGCACCGTTTCGGCCAACCTGAAGGACGTCCCTCTCGAAGAGGCGCTCACGATCGTTCTGGCGGCCGGCGGCTACTCCTGGATCAAAGAGAACGGCTATTACCTGGTCGGTAAGGCCGAGCCGACGAGCACGAACTTCTTGAAGTTCGCCCAGACCAAGCTTTACAAGCCTTCCCACATGCCTGCCGAGCAACTCGCGAATCTGATGCCTGCAGCATTTACGCCATACATCAAGGCCGTTGCGGGGCAGAACCAGATTTCGATCGTCGGCTCTCCTCAGATGCTCGAGCGCATCCTCAAAGACCTCCACACGCTCGACGCCGCTCCCCAAAAGATCATCCTCGAAGCCCTCGTCACCGAACTCACTACGGAAACCCTAAACCGAGCCGGTTTCTCTTGGATCTGGTCCAAGTTTGGATTCCTCGGCGACGACGATGACAACACCGGCGAATCCGACTGGA
Organism: Fimbriimonas sp.; assembly: GCA_041288075.1. Taxonomy (GTDB): domain Bacteria; phylum Armatimonadota; class Fimbriimonadia; order Fimbriimonadales; family Fimbriimonadaceae; genus Fimbriimonas. Next base: position 37,220 of record JBGGMI010000055.1, on the reverse strand, counting down.
CGCTCAAGTACACCGCCGCTGCCGTTTCCGACGTGGTCAAAATCAAGGCGTTAATTGGCGACGGAAAGGCGACGGTGAGGGCCAACCCCCGAATCATGTCGATCGAGGGCAAGGAAGCGAATGTGGAAGTGGCTCAGGAAAGCTGGTTCCAGGTTGTCAGCGGTCCTGCCAGCTATCCGTACACGACCCTGCAGCAGATCAAGACGGGGATCTCCCTCAAGATGACTTCGACCGTCGCCGAGAATGGCGAGATCACGATTCAGCTTGCGCCCGAGGTCAGCGATGCGGCCGGCGCAGCGAAGAACGGCCTCCCGGTCAACACCGTTCGCCGTGCGAACACAACCGTGCGCGTTCGCGAAGGCGAAACCATCGTGATCGGCGGCATGACGTACGCAGCGTCGAGAAACCGCTCCAACAAAATCCCGATCCTCGGCGACATCCCCATCCTCGGATTGCTGTTCCGAAGCACCACCAAGGAAACCAGGAACACCGAAGTAATCATCATGATCACCCCACGGATCGTTCGGTAGGACATTCTTGGAAAAGAATTGTTCGAAGTGGTTGACAAAAACCCGTTTTAGCGCCTAATTCTATAGATGACAAGTTTTCGTTTGATCAGTTTGGCCCGGCGGTGCCACGGCTCAACCTAGCCAAACAAAAGCGGGCCTCCGGAAACAAGGTGCAAGGCTAGCTAGGTGGCTAGGTTGGATCACCTGGTATTCGAGATATAGCTCCATGGAAAAATTGATAGCCTTGGATTGAACAGAAGCACCAGGGAGACTCCACAAACGATCGCCCACAGAAATGCGATCAAGAGCGGGTAGCGCAACACGCACCGAGTGTCCTTCTTTCCATTCACCACGGCAAGGACGTAGAACAAGGCGCATGCCCCTGCAGCGACTGGCAACGCAAATCGGCCCGCGATGAGTGTTACGGTGGCGATCTTACAAAACTGAAACGCGATCCCCTCGTACACCTGCCCCTTGCTCTTAACGCCCTCGTTCATCGTCGAATCACCCGAAACGCCATGCACACCAGAAGCCCACAAATCGCCAGCGCAAACGCCCCCACACTCACGACCATAACTCCAGGAATCATGTCGTGGGGCCCAGGCCCTGTCGTGGCATCCGCCATGACCACCACGCAGCACCCGCCGGCGAAAGCAAACGGCGCTGCCGCCATCAAAAGGAAGACCGCCATCAGCACCCGCCCAACCATTGAGGCCGTGCTCCGTACCGCCTCTCCACAGCTCGGGCACCTCTGAGAACCCACTTCCATTTCTTCCTGGCAGTGATCGCACCTCATGGCTTCGTCGCCTCAACAGCCCTAAACAGCAGGTAAGTAATGCCGAATCCAAAAACGACTCCGAGAAGCCACCGGACGTCTTCGAACGCAAAGATCAAACTGCAACTCCCGAACAAGGCGAAGGGCAGAGCAAAAAGGATAAGAATCGCCGCCAACAGTGGCTGCTGCCACGAGCCGCTTAGTGCCGCACCGCAATTCGGGCAAGTTGTCATCCCAGAAACGATCGGCTCATGACAGTTCTTGCAGGTCATGCGATCGCCCTCCGGCGAATTAATTGGAACGCGAAAACACCCACGACTAACTCTAAGCAAAACCACTGCATAGGCGATAGACCCATCCATAGCGAGTCGCGCTGCCTCACGAACTCCAACCCAAACCGGGTCGCGCCAAACATGGCCAGATAAATCTGAAACAACATCCCCTCCCTCAACCGGTATTGAGACCGGATCAACAACAAAACGCCCAGCATCGACAAGGCCACTCCGGCCGAATAGAGCTGCGCCGGATGCCGCAAAGCGCCGTGCTGCTCCACAGCCCACGGTAGCTCGCATACCGAGCCGTAGCAGCACCCGCTAAAGAAGCATCCAATCCTCCCCACCGCTTCGCCAGCACAAAGGGCCAACGCAAACTGGTCCCCACTCGACCGCCTGATGCCGAGTCGCTTCTTGGCGATCTCAACTCCGGCCCAGCCAAAGAGTAGCCCTCCAAGCAGAGCGCGCCCCCCATTGCGAGGATCAACCCCTGCTTCCAACGGCACCGAAAAGGGCCAACCCTCAAACACGACCTGCGTCATCTTCGCCCCAAGCACTGCACAGATGAAGCCGGCGAGCACTACGATCGCGAACCCATTGGTCGCCGTCCCCCGCGCCCGCATCGCCACCCAGAAGACGAGGCCGCCGACCAGGTACCCAAGCATGTTGAACAGCTCGCCCAGCGTCATTTCCGAGCCACCTTCACCGCCCAAATCGCGATAACAAGGAGAAGTCCGCGGCGTTCCTTCCATCGTCGAGATGACTCCATCTAAAGCACCCGGAACTCCGACACCCGCCCTGTGGGAAAGTCCGTTGCGTCCGCAAACAGCCACCGCCAGCAGAACGAGTGCCGCCGAGGGTCTTCTTCGAAAGTGCCTACATGAACGCAGCACTGCCTGATCCGAGCTTCGTTGAACGTGTGCGCATCCATGAACTGCTTCACGGTCACGCGGAACGTCTGCTCCGCCATCTTCTCAATCTTGTCCGCAGGCCGAAGCAGGTCTGCCACACCCGGAACGCAATCGCACATACGCAGGATGTCGGAAACGAGCTGGACGGCCGACACCTTCTGCTGTTCGGAGAACACCCGCTGCAGAATCCCCTGCTTCAAAATCCCCTTCACGCTCTCCGAAGCCGATTCGAAGGAAATAGAGTTCGCTACAAGATGAATCCAGCTCTTCAGCTCGTCCCTTCCGATCAGCTTCGGCAGCGACTTCCATCCATCCTTCGTCTTCAGCAGATACGTGATGTCGCAGCAGTCCTTGTGCGAGCAGGGGAGGGGGATGAAGTCGGTCCAATCGACGAGCCCTTCCGTCTGCGCCGACATCCGCCGCAAGATGCCGGTTGGCGTCACTCGATCCATGGGATCATAGGCCGAGGTTCGCCCAGAACCGAACATTGGTTGGATCGCCATGCCTGCACATCTTGGGGTCTGCATGCCGAGCTGAAGCACTGAGCCCACCTCGTCATCGTTCACCCCTTTTGCCACTGTCATGACGAGTGTCGTGAAGACCTTGGCTTCGTTCGAGCGGCACAAGGCAAGCTCTTTCTCCTCCGCTACATCCTCACCCCGCGAGGTTATGTAGGTCGATGGTTTGAAGCCGTCGAACTGCAGATAGACCTCGATCCGGTCGCGGTGGTCGTGGAGGAACTTCAGGAACCGGTCGTCTCGGGCGATGCGGCGACCGTTGGTATTCAGCATCACGCGGGTGACGTTTCGCTCCATGATCCGTAGTAGGAGCTCCTCGATGTCTTTGCGGACGGTCGGTTCACCGCCGGAGATCATTGCGACTCCGAGCTTGCCCTTTTCGCGATCGATCATCGTGTCGAGCGTGTGGAGGACCTGCTCTTGAGAGGGGAGATTGAGGGTGGGTTCTCCAGGCGAGAGGGCTCCGGCGTAGCAGGTGGGGCAGGAGTAGTTGCAGTTCTCGGTGACGTTCAGCAGCAGGATGCAAGTGTGCTGGCCGTGGCTCGCGGGGAGGCCATTGCGGTAGCCGTCTGGGAAGCCGGCGAAGTTGTCTGGCCGATCCGGAGTGATTTCTAGAGTGGGGGTGTTCCATCCATGCCGGGCTCGCCATATCTCCAGGTCCTCTTCGTAGAGGCTCTCCGTAGGGCCGTGGGTTGGGCAAAAGCGTCGCATCCACACATGCCCGTCATGAGACACAAGCATCCCGTCGAGGAAAACGCCGTCTTCGTCCGATCTCCGCCGGCGCTCCGCGAAGCAATGGGGGCAGACCGTGCGCGTGTACTCTTCGATCGTGTAGGGCCGTGGCTCCAGTGCCATACCCACGAGTCTAGGCCAATTCTTCCTCACGGGGGAGTCCCGATACTCTCAGACCTTGCGGCGAGCCCAATCTAGGCGCGTTGGGGGAGGAGTCTAGGAGTCGGAGGTTCGGAGGTTCAGAGGACCGGAGGTTCCGGACGGGCGGGCGAGGAGCTGGTGGAAGGAGCCTCATTAGGCCTTGATCGTTCTCGCCAACTGACCGGTCTCAACGAAATACACACGCTCCGCAATGTTCACCGCATGGTCGGCCATTCGCTCCAGATAGTGGGAAACGAAGAGGAGGTAAGAGGCTTCGACCACTACTTCGGGGTCTCGGCGCATGGCGGCGTGGAGATCGTCGCGGACGTGGTGGAAGAGCTCGTCTACTTCGTCATCCGCCCGAACGGCCACCTCTACAAGGTTCAGATCGTGCCGGACGAAGGCATCCAGTGCGTTGCGGAGCATCTCGCGTACGGCGGATGCCATTCGTGGCAGGTCGGCGAACTCTCGTGTGGCTCCCATGTTCGCCAGCTTGCGTGCGACTTTGGCGATATCGACGGCATGGTCGGCGATGCGCTCCAAGTCGGTGATGATCTTTAGAGCCGTGCCCACGAGCCGAAGGTCGCGGGCGAGAGGGTGCTGCAAAGCGAGCAGGCGCATACATTCCGCCTCGATGCTGAGGTCCATTTCATCAATGGCGTCGTCCGCATCGATCACGAGCTCAGCGAGCCGGATATCTCGCTGGGCCAACGCCTCCATGGAGCCCGCCACGGCGCCGTCCACCAGGCTGCCCATGGCGATGATGTGGTTTCGGAGCTTCTCCAGCTCTTCTTCAAACTGAGTTCGGGTGAGTGACATGATTTAAGAAGGAAGCGAAATGATGAAGGTGGAGCCGCGGTTGAACTCGCTGATGACCCGGACCTCTCCGCCGTGGGCTTCTACGATGTTTTTTACGATGGCGAGTCCCAGACCGGTGCCTCCGGACTGGCGTGAGCGGGCTTTGTCGACGCGATAGAAGCGCTCGAAGATCCGGGGGAGGTATTCTTGCATGATGCCGATGCCGGTATCGGCGACCGAGAGCGTCACCATCGGCCCATCGTCCATCAGCTCCAAGTTCACTCGGCCACCGGCGGGCGTGTATTTGATGGCATTGGAAACCAGGTTCACCACCACCTGTTCGATCTGGTCGCGCGAAGCGGAAATGAACGCTGTCTCGGGCATGGTCGCGGCCAAGGTGATCTCGGAATCCTGGGCTTCGGTTGCAACGCGGTTAACGACGTCCCGCACGAGCTCGGCGAAGTCGAATCGGACCCTTTCCGGAGGCTTCGACTCTGCGTCGGACAGGATCAGCAGGTCTTTTGAGATACGGGCGAGCCGATCGGTTTCGTTGACGATCGTGTTCAGGAAGCCCATGGCCACCTCCTCGTCGTGCAGCGCACCGTCCTGCAGCGTCTCGGCCATGGCGCGTATAGAGGTGAGCGGAGTGCGGAGCTCGTGCGATACGTTGGCGACGAAGTCGCGGCGAATGGTTTCGAGCTTCTTCAGCTCGGTCATGTCGACCAGGACCAACATGCTCTCCGGCTCGCCGGCAAGGCCCATGGCGAAGGGGAAGATCGATACTCGGAAAATCCGGCCGGAAGCTCCGGCGAGCTTGAAGTCGCGACTGCGAGGCTTTTGCTCCTGAATCGCCGCGAGCACGAAGTCCTGAAGCTCATTGGAGAGGGTCGCCTGGATCAGAGAATGTCCGGCGAGGGAATCGGGTTCGAGGCCAAAAACCTGTTCCGCGGCATGGTTGATGTGGACCACCACGCCCTGGTTGGTTAGGATGACGATACCGGCACCGGAACTGTCTGACAGGGCCTTGAGCTTCTGTTGGGTCAAAGCAGCTCGGACTTCGAGGGCCTCCTTCTCGTGGAGCAGTGCCTCCATCCTGGCCGATTGCCGCAGCTTGTCCTGACGCCAAATTCCGAAGAGGAAGGCGATGATCGGAGCAAGCGCGACGAGCCAGATCATTGCGGCTCCGATGCGAACTTGTAGCCCATTCCGCGCACGGTCAGCAGCTTCACGGGCGATGAGGCATGTTCTTCGATCTTCGATCTGAGCCATCGGATGTGGACATCGACGGTGCGCTCGTCCACGAAGGCATCCGCTCCCCAAACACGGTCGATGAGGGTTTGGCGGGAGAAAACGAGGTCCGGGTGCCTGACCAAAAAGGCGAGCAGGGCGAATTCTTTGGGGGATAGATCGGTCTTGACTCCACGCACCAACACCTCGTGCTTTGCCTCGTCGATTTCGAGATCGCCTGAGCGTATGGGTGCCGAATTAGGGGTATCCGCTCGGCGGCGGAGGACGGCTCTGACCCGCGCCACCAGCTCTTTCATGCTAAAAGGCTTGGTGATGTAGTCGTCTGCGCCGAGTTCCAGGCCCATCACCTTATCCCGCTCTTCGACGCGAGCGGTGAGCAGGATGATGGGGATGTCGCTGGTTTCGCGAATGCGTTTGCAAACCTGAAATCCGCTTGCGGACGGAAGCATCACGTCGAGCACGATGAGGTCTGGTGCTTGCTCGCGGAACTGCCGCATGCATGCCTCGGCGTTGGCGGCCAGGTGGACGCGGAAGCCTTCTTTCCGCAGGCTGTAGGAGATCGCCTGCAGAATCGGCTCTTCGTCGTCCACCACGAGGATGGTTCTTTCGAGTTCAGCGCTCATCAACCAAACCTTCCGCTAATGTAGTCCTCTGTCCGTTGGTCGATTGGGGCGGTGAAGATCTTTTCCGTCTCGCCAAATTCCACGAGTTCTCCGGTCAGGAAGAACGCCGTTCGATCGGACACGCGAGCGGCTTGCTGCATGTTGTGCGTCACGATGATGACCGTGTAGATGTTCTTCAGTGATGACATCAGCTCCTCGATTCTGAACGTTGCACTCGGATCGAGTGCGGAAGTGGGTTCATCCATCAGCAGAATCTCCGGCTCTACAGCCAGGGAGCGAGCGATGCAGAGGCGCTGCTGTTGGCCCCCAGAGAGGTCGAAGGCCGATTTGCCGAGCTGGTCCTTCACCTCGTCCCACAGTGCCGCTTGCCGCAAGCTGTTTTCGGCGATCTCCTGCAGTCTCGCTTTGTTCCTTTCGCCGTGAACTCGTGGGCCGTAGACGACGTTTTCGAAAATCGACTTGGGGAACGGGTTTGCCTTTTGAAAGACCATTCCCACTCGCTTTCTCAGGCCGACAACGTCCACGCCGGGAGCGTAGATGTCCTCGCCGTGCAACTGGACTCTTCCCTTGACCCGTGTGCCGGGAATGCTGTCGTTCATCCGGTTCAGCACCCGCAGGAACGTGCTCTTCCCGCACCCGGATGGACCGATGAGAGCGGTGATCTCTTTTGGCTGCGCGTCGAAAGTGATGCGCTTCAGGGCCTGGAAATCTCCGTAGAAGAAATCCAGCTCCTGGGCGCTGATGATCGGCTCTTGTTCCATGAATGTTTCTTGGGCGGCGACGGTTACAGGGTCATGGCTCCATGCTGCCAGCCGCGCCGGGTGCGGCGACGAGATCCCGCGATTCTGAGTGATAAGGTTAAGCATGTTTGGGTAATCGAGAAGCGGCTCGGTGCCGGATGACGATCGCGAACGAATTGAGGAGCAGCAGCACGGCAAGGAGCACGATGATCGCTGCGGCGGCTGCCTCGTGGAAGCCTGCCTGGGGACGTGACGACCACTCGAAGACTTGCATGGGCAGGATCGTGAACTTGTCTCCGAGGCCCTTCGGCACGAAGCTGATGTAGGACACCGCACCGATCGTTAGCAGCGGCGCGGTTTCCCCCATTGCTCTCGAGAGGGAGAGAATGATGCCGGTGAGAATGCCGGGAGAGGCGGATGGAAGCACCACGCGCCGAATGCTTTGCCATCGCGTGCTTCCGAGGGCGAGAGAGCCGTCACGGTAGGAGGATGGAACGGCTCGGAGCGCCTCTCGCGTGACGAGAATGATCGTGGGTAGGATCAGCAGGCTCATCGTGAGTGCGCCGGCGATGACGCTTCGCCCGAGGTCTGCCCAGCGAACGAAAGCCGCGAGTCCGAGGAGGCCGTATAGGATCGAAGGGACTCCCGCGAGGTTTGAGATGTTGATCTCGATGAGGTTTGCCCATCGTGACTTCCTTTGGGCAAATTCTTCGAGATAGACGGCGGCGGCGACGCCGATGGGGATTGCGATCACTCCCGTGAGCACGACGATCCAGATGGTGCCCATCAGCGCGGCTTTGATTCCGGCACGATCCGCGATGCGGGAGGTGAAGCTGGTGAAGAAGTCTGGGCGGATTCGGGACAGACCCTGAGAAACGACTGACCAGAGCAGCGCGACCAGCACCAGCGCAGCCACTAGGGTGGCCATGAGGCAGGCGGCGGCAAACACAGTGTCCTTTGCTTTCCGGCTCTTCTGGATCACGCGTACACCTGCCTGAACTTGCGCACCAGGCGGCGGGCAACGATGTTGAGCAGCATGGTGATCACGAACAAAGTGGCCCCCACCGCGAAGATCGTGCGGAACGCCATGCTCCCCTCGGGAGTGTCGCCGTGGCTGATCTGAACGATGTAGGCGGTCATCGTCTGGATGGACTCGCGTGGGTCGAGCGTGAGATTCGGGGTCATGCCAGCGGCGAGCGCAACGGCCATCGTCTCGCCGATCGCCCGCGACACCGCCAGGACGACGGAGGCCATGATGCCGGAGAAGGCGGCGGGCACGGTGATGAGCCGCGTGACCTCGTACTTGGTCGAGCCGAGAGCAAATCCTCCGTCGCGGAGCGACTTGGGGACGGCGGAGAGGGCGTCTTCGCAAAGGGAAGACACGAGGGGCAAGATCATGATGCCCACGACAATCGCTCCGGAGAGAGCGTTGAAGACTTGCACCCCGGGGATGAAAGTGCGCAGGAAGGGCGTGATGGTGAAGAGCGCGAAGTAGCCGTAAACCACCGTCGGAATACCTGCGAGGAGCTCCAGCACGGGCTTAAGGACTCGACGCACCTTCGGCTTCGCATACTCGCTAAGATAGATCGCAGCGAGGAGACCCAGGGGTACCGCCAACAGGGCTGCACCCAAAGTGATTAACAGGGTTCCTGAGATCAGAGGAAGGACGCCGAATTTCGGATCGGCGAACGTGGGTGACCACTTGGTGCCCGTAAAGAACTCGAGCGGAGACACGACCTGAAAGAACAGGAACGCTTCCCGGGCAAGCACTCCGATGATTCCTGCGGTGGTGAGGATCGAGATGGAGGCGCATGCGAATGTCAGCGCCAGCACGAAGCTTTGCTTTCGGGCTTGCGTTCTGCTTCCAGAACGCAAGCCCGGCCGAAATCCATCAGCGACAGGAACTTGACTCATGCCTCTACTTGCCGGACTCTCGCTTGAGGAGGTCCTTAATCCGAATACCGGTTTCCGCACCGTGGAAAACGGTTCCGGCGGTCATCTTGCCGAGGCGATCCCGGGCTGCGGCATAGTCTTCTTCGGGGAGGGGAACGTAGCCGACGCTCGTGATCAACTCGCTGGCGTGGGAGAGGACGTACTCGGCCATGGCCTTTACGGCGGGCTTCGTTTCCAGAGATTTCTTGTTCACGTAGATCAGGAGCGGTCTCGACAGTGGCTGATAGGTTCCGTCGGCGATTGTTACCGGGCTGGGAGCGACGCCGTTCACCTTGAGGAGCTTCAGCTTGTCCTTGTTTTCTTCGTAGTAGGCGTAGCCGAAGTAGCCGAGGGCGAACTTGTCACCGGCGACGCCCTGCACCAGGGTGTTGTCGTCTTCGCTCATCTGGTAATCGGTGCGGCACGCTTTCTCTTTCCCGTTGATCGCCAGAGTGAAGTAGTCGAAGGTGCCAGAGTCGGTTCCTGCGCCGTAGAGCTTGATCGTCTCCTTGGGGAATCCAGCCCGCACCTGGTCCCAGGTGGTTACCTTGCTGTCCGGCTCCCAGATCTTCTTCAGCTCGGCGACTGTAACGTCTTCGAGGAATTCGTTTTGCGGGTTGACGACGATGGAAATGCCGTCGAACGCGATCGGCAGCTCGATGAACTCGATCCCCTTTTCGGCGAGGAGCTTCAGCTCCTTGTCAGAGATTGGACGGGAGGCGTCCGCGATGTCGATCTCGCCGTTGGCGAACTTCTTGAATCCGCCGCCGGTGCCTGAGATGCCGACGGTTGGCTTGACATCGGGGTTTTCCTTTCCGAATTCTTCCGCCACTGCGGACATTATCGGCCCAACGGTGCTGCTTCCATCTACGGCGACTGCGCCTGAAAGGGAGGATGTCTGCTCAGGCTTAGATGCCTCAGGAGAGCCTGCGTCCGAGCCTTTCTCACCGCAGCCTATCAGAGTGAATGTCGCTGCCACGGCAGCTACTAGAATTGTTCGTTTAAGTGCCATCTTGTTCAGCAGGAGCATGAGGGCACTTCATTAATGGTTTGTTAAGAGGCGTGCGAGGGCTGGGATTCTTAACAAACTGTTAACATGAGCGCGTTCGATCAGTTTGTCAACGAGATGGTTAAGTAACCGCAAGCGAGCCCTAACGAAACCCTAACCGGGCCTAAGCATTGGCTTAACAATCGCGCCTTACCATCTTGCCTGGGACAACCCAGTCATGAAAAACAAAGCAGCTTTCACTCTGATCGAGCTTCTCGTCGTCATCGCAATCATCGCGATCCTAGCCGCCATTCTCTTCCCCGTCTTCGCCCAGGCAAAGAGCGCCGCCAAGAAGACTCAGGACCTGAGCAACATGAAGCAGATGGGGACGGGCACGCAGCTCTACCTTGGCGACTTCGATGACGTGTACGGCCAAGCCTACTACTACAAGGACAACGCGGGAGATACGGGCGGGTACATGCATTGGACCGCCACTCACTGGAATTACATCAAGAACAAAGACATGTTCGTCTCACCTGGCGACCCCCAGAACGGCCTTCCCCCCACCAATGCTCCCTGCACCAGTATCACAGACGGCACGATCAACTACGGAGCGCCATGCGATGCACAGGTGCCACGCCTTTCTTACACCGTCAACGCGGCGGTTATGCCGAGACTTCGGAAGTCGACCGACGTGGCCAACGTCGTCAGCGCGACAGGGATCAACGAGGTTGCTCAGACCATCCTCGTAGCGTCGTTCTCGAACACCGCCGCGTGTGTCAACGACACGTCGCAGAACCAGACTTCGACGGGTTATAAAAACAAGTCGCATAGGCCGACTAATGCGTACATGACGTCTGCGACCGGCGGCAAATGGGCGGGAGATAACACGGCGGATCGAGACATTCCTGCCGTTTACGCGGCGACGATCGACATCGCCAAGGAAGCCTGGTCGTTCTGCAAGGCAGGTGGCGACTCGTCGACGAGGATCCATTTGAAGTACATCCAGGGCGATCGATTCGGCAGCGGCTCGAACTATGCGTTCGCGGACGGACACGCGAAGTTCACCACGCCGGAAAGGACGCTCAACCCGGACCAGTTCTTGTGGGGCAAGCAGGTGTACTCAATGGGCGGGAAAGCGGTGTTGGATCAGAATTCAGTGCAGGTGCGCTGAATTACTTGAAGGTGGCGACGGTGACGCCGTCGCCGCCTTCACCCGGGTCGCCGCTTCGGAAGTTGGCGACGTTTGGGTTCCGGCGGAGGATGTCCTGGGTGACTTTTCTCAGGACGCCTTCGCCTTTTCCGTGAACGATTCTGACGCTGTGGAGGCCGGCAAGGACGGAGTCGTCGATGAAGCGTTCGAGGTCTCGGATGGCGTCTTCCGCTCGCAGGTGCCTGAGGTGGATTTCTGTCGAGGCGGTCATGGCCTTAGCGAGCTGGATGTTTGGGCGGGCTTTGGGGGCGGTTTTCGCGGCGGGTTCGAGGTCAGTTACCGGCAGAGTCATCTTTAGGGAGCCAACCTGGACGGTGGCGTTTTTGCCGTTGAGCTCGAGAAGCGTGCCGTTCTGAGTGTAATTAGCGATCCGCACGGTCATGCCTTTCTCTAGCTTGGGTCCCGGACCGCTGCGGCGGGAGGGCTTTGGAGCGAGCTCCTTGGCGAAGTCGCCGCCGACTTCTTGAAGTTCTTTCAGTCCCTTACGCGCCTGATCCATGGCCTTCGGATCGTGAGGGGCCTTCTTGACTTCCTCGAAGAGGCGGGCGGCCTCCAGTCTGATTTCTCGCAGGGCGGCTTCGATGGCCTCCGTTGCCTTTGAGCTAGCAGTTCTTCGGATTTCGTCGGCTTCGGCAAGCTTCTTGGCGGCCCGCTCTTCGGCTTTCTTAAGCTCGGCGGTGCGGCGGTCGGCTTCGCTTTGGGCGATTCGGGCCTGTCTTTGCGACAACTCCAGCTTCTCGAACATGTCTGAGAGCTCTTGCGCTTGTTGGCCGAGGTTCTGGCGAGCCTGATCGACTACTTCCTTGGCGATGCCATAGCGCTCGGCGATTCGCAGGGCGTGACTTGCGCCGGGGGCGCCCATTAGGAGGCGATAGGTGGGTTTGAGGGTCTTGGAGTCGAACTCCATGGCGGCGTTGGTGAAGCCCTCCGTTTGGTACGCGAAGGCCTTCAGCTCTCCGTAGTGCGTGCTGGCAAGGACGGTCGCGCCCTTCGATTGCATGCGGAGCAGGATCGCTTTGGCGAGCGCGGCGCCTTCGGCGGGGTCGGTGCCGGCTCCGATCTCGTCGAGAAGCACAAGGGCTCCGTCCTTTAGGAACTTGAGCGCCTCGCCGATGTTTTTGATGTGGCCGCTGAAGGTGGAGAGGGATTGCTGGAGGGACTGCTCGTCGCCGATGTCGGCCCAGACCTGGGTGAACGGGCCGAGCTTTACTTCGATTGCGGGGAGCATCATGCCGGATTGGGCCATGAGCACGAAGAGGCCGACGGTTTTGATGGCGACGGTTTTGCCTCCGGTGTTCGGACCAGTGATGAGGACGCTGCTACCTTTGCCGAGGGCGAGATTTAGGGGGACGGCGGACTCTTTGTCGAGCATCGGGTGTCGGCCGGAGCGGATGTCGATCCAGTGTTTGCCCTGGCGGATGGGCATGGTCGCCTTCATCTCGAAGCCGAGTCTTCCGCGAGCGAGGATGAAGTCGACTTGCGAGGCGGCTTCCGTGCCTCCAATGGCTTCATTTGCGACCGCTCCGACTTTGCCGCTGAGGGCGGTGAGTACCTTGTGCTCTTCGATGCGCTCGTTGCTTTCGAGCTCCCTAAGCGTGTTGCCGAGTTGGAGGACGTCCTCGGGCTCCAGGTACACGGTTTGGCCCGAGGAACTTGTGTCGTGGACAATGCCGCGAATCTTGCCACGATTTTCAGACTTGACAGGGATGACGTAGCGGCCGTCGCGGACGGTGTAAATGGGGTCACTGAGGAGCTCTCTTGTGCGCCCGGTGGTATAGCTCTGGATCCGCTCCTGTATGCGCGTCAAGGTGCTCTTTTTTCTCTGGCGGATACCGGCGAGAGTGATGCTGGCAGCGTCCTTTACGGTGCCATCAGATTCCAAGCTGTCGATGAGCTGGCTTTCGATTCGCTGCTGGTCGGGCAGTGCATCGGCGAAGGGGGCGAGGAGGTGGTAATCGGAGCGGCGCTGTTGGAGGAAGGCTCGGAGCTGGCGCATGGAACCGAGGGCTTCGGCGATTCCGAACAGCTCGGCTCCGCCGAGGACGGCTCCTTTGTTGGCTCGTTTGAGGGCGGAGCGCCAGTCGCGGATGGGGCCGAGGGATGGGAGTTGGTAGCGGGCGAGCGCGTCGTGTCCTTGGGCGGTTGCGTCCAGGAGGCGCCAAACCTGGTCTTCGTCGAAGCTCGGCATTAGCTCTTCGGCCCACGCAGCGGCCAGCGGCGTCTCGCAGTGGAACTGGAGGCGCTGGCGTACCGAGTCGAATTCGAGGACGCGAAGTGCGTGCATCTAGGGAGATTGTGACAGGCGGTTAACCTGGGGGCCAGGTGAGGGGGCGTCCGCCGATCAAGTGTGCGTGCAGGTGCGGCACCGATTGTCCTGCCTCGACTCCCTGGTTTATCACGAGCCGGTAGCCGGCAGTCAGCCCTTCCTGCTCCGCGATCTTCTTGGCGGCGTTGAGGAGGTACATGTGGTCGCCGGCGTCAGGGAGATCGGCGAGTCCAGGGATCTCGGCGCGGGGGACGATGATCACGTGGGTGGGAGCCTGGGGGTCGATGTCTCGGAAGGCGACGACGTGTTCGTCTTCATAGACGATATCACCGGGAATCTCGCGATTGATGATCTTTGTGAAGAGGGTCGCCATGAGCGGAACTCACCTTTTCGGAGGAGATGCCGCCAGGAATGGCGGCACTACGTTAGCGGCGCGCTGACATCAGGATATTCAGCCACTTCTTTTCCCGAATGTCGTCCGTCGCAACGCCTCTGTGAGTGCTGGAGGAGTGGACGAACTTCCAGTTGCCGAGATAGATGCCGGTGTGGCCGATTCTGCCTCGCTTGGAATCCCAGAAGTAGAGGCGGTCTCCTTTGCGTAGGTCTTCGTAGCGCGTGATGGGCTTTCCGACGAGCGCTTGCTCAGCGGCGGTTCGCGGTAGGTTGACTCCGATCGCGCCGTAGAGTTGCTGCACGAATCCTGAGCAGTCGATTCCGTTCTGAATATCGTTGCCGCCCCAAACATACGGCGTTCCTTGAAATTCGGTGCCCTTCTCCGCCGCCCAAGCACGAGCTTCTTCGGTTCCGCGCGGCGTGGTCGAGCCTCGTGATGCGTTGAGGGAGCTGCGTGGACGCGGAGCCGGCTGATTTTCGGCGGTCACTTCGTAGGCCAGGATCTCGACGTTGTCGGAAGGGATGTAGCCGTACTTGCCGTTCGTTAGCAGAACCTTCAGCCACCCGGCGGGAGCGTTGGGCTGAACGACCAGCTTCTCGTTGGTCTTGACTCTGAAGTAGGAGCCGGACCTCATGCTGGCTCGGGTGTAAACCTTGGATGCCTGGACGACTTGGCCGACCCGGCCAACAACCTTCTTGCCTTCGGCGGACGCGAAGATGGGCGTCAGTGCCAAGGTGGCGGAACAGACGGTGATTAGGAATCGTGTTTTCATCGGCTGTGTAGCTTCATTATAGGTCGTTCCATAAAACCTTAGAGGTTCGAAGCGACCAACTTTAGCGCATTAAGGATCAGGAGTCCGTCGGTGCAGCCCACCGTTGGATTGGTTGCCCGCTCCGGGTGTGGCATGAGGCCCAGCACATTCCCCTTTTCATTGACTATGCCGGCAATCGCATGGATCGATCCATTTGCGTTGAATTCGTCCACGCGGTTACCTGACGGATCGACGTAGCGGAAGGCGATTTGTTCACGATCTTCCATCCGCTTGATGGTGTCCTCGTCCGCCGTGTAGCGGCCTTCGCCGTGCGCGATGGGGATTCTGAGGACCTTGTCGACGCCTCTTGTCCAGATCGAGTTTCGGTTTTCCGCCTTCAGATAGACGTCTTTGCAGAGGAACTTTTGGCGCTCGTTCCGCATGAGGGCACCCGGCAGGATTCCGGCTTCGCAGAGGATTTGGAAGCCGTTGCAAGCGCCAATGACAGGGCGCCCTTCTTTGGCGATGCGTGCTACTTCATCCATGATTGGCGCTCGGGCGGCCATTGCTCCGCAGCGGAGATAGTCGCCGTAGGTGAAGCCTCCCGGGATGAAAACGGCATCGAATCCACTAAGGGAGTGATCCTCATGCCACACGTATTCGGTCGCGAGGCCCATATCGTCCCGGACTGCGTGCAGCGCGTCCTGGTCGCAGTTGGAGCCTGGGTAGCGGATGACCGCGATCTTCACTTGGCAACCTCAAACCGATAATCCTCGATCACCGGATTCGCCAACAGCTTGTCGCACATCTCCTTCACCCGAGCTTCGTCGAAGTTCTCCACCTTCAGCTCGATCATCTTCCCGATTCGCGTGTCTTCGACTTCGCTAAAACCCAATTTCTGAAGCGACCCCGCCACTGTCCTTCCGGCAGAGTCGAGAAGGGCTGGTTTGAGTGTGACAAACACGCGCACGGTGGTCATGGTTCATTTTGACACGCGCTTGGGGTGATGGTTGATGGGTGAAGGGTGATGGGTGATGGGTGATGGGTTAGGATTCCACCCACTTCTCGGAGTTGTGGATCATTCCGCGCAGACTCCGCAGCAAGGCCTCATAGTCAAGATTCAGTTCAACTGCGTTGGCTGAGTCCGCGTACTTGCATGCCACCGCATAGTCTAGCCACGTTTGAGTCTCGGCGGCTTCTGCACAAGAATCTCTCAATTTGGACACGAATGCTGCTTCATAAGCCCTCTTGTGCCATGCCTCGGCAATCTGACTGGACACCGAACGGGAGGAGCGCCTGACCTGATCGGTAAGCGAATAACGTTCTTCCTTCGGGAATTGTTTGCTCAATTCAAAGACCTTCATCGAGGCTTCGAAAGAGCGCTGATATACATCTAGATCACGATGGCTCTTGATCAACATCGATGCATTCTAACCGCCATCACCCGTCCCGGATCACTTCACAAATCACTCATCACCAATCGTCCCAACCGGTATCCTCTCTTTCGTGACCACCTTCCTCGCGACGTGGCGAGAACCCGGACAAGTGGCTGTCGAGACAGCCTGGAACGAGCACTCGATGGGCTCCGATCTTCGGACCTGCCTTGAAAGGGGCCTTGCGGCATGTGAGCTGGACCCGGCGTTTTTGGCTATCGGCTTAGGTTCTCTTCCCAACGCGGACGGCGAGCTGGAGCTCGACGCGGCGATGATGGATGGCAAGGACCTATCAGCGGGAGCGGTTTGCGCTCTGCGAGGCATCGTCCCCGCCATCTCTGTCGCGCGCCGAGTGATGGAAGACACACCCCATGTCATGCTCGCCGGCGATCAGGCCCGCCGATTCGCCTTAGAGAAGGGCTTCAAAGTTGAAAACCTGATGACCGCCGAGTGCATCGAGCGCTACGAGAAGTGGAAGCGGGGCGAAGACGAGGACGAATATGTGCACGCGGTCAGTGAGGAATACGACGGCAACTCAGGCGTCAGGCAATACGACGGGAACACGCACGGCGACACTGTCACGATGATCGGGTTTCGTGATGGCCACCTCGTTTCGGCGAGCGCAACGAGTGGGCTCGCATGGAAGCTCCCCGGGCGCGTCGGTGACTCGCCGATTGTGGGGGCCGGCATCTACGCGGATAATGAGTGCGGTGCCGCCGGCGCGACTGGCCTCGGCGAAGAGCTCTGGAAAGCCGTCGTCTCGTTTCGCGTGGTCCAGAACATCAAGCATGGCATGACTGCTCAGGATGCCTGCGACGAAGCCGTCCGCCAGATGATCCGCCGCCAGCCAAGGTCCACCGAGATGCCTTGCGTGGTCATTGCCATGTCGCCACAAGGCGATTACGGTGCCGCTACCACCCAAGGCGACTTCCCGTTGTGGATATGCCAAGACGGGAAGGTTGAAATGAGGCTGTATCCCACTTTAACGTAACGCCATCACTCCTATCAATAAAGGTCCAGCACGAGAGGCCGCTTTGGCGGTGACGACTCTGTGATCTCCACTCCCTCAAACGTACGAGCGGCTACCTTATCGGCCGTCTCTTCATCGGTGGCATGGATGGTGAACAATGGGGCATCGATCTCCAGTCGCTGGCCCACACAGGCGTGAAGCTCGATGCCGACCCTGGGGTCGATCAAGTCTTCTTTGCGCTTCCTTCCCCCTCCGAGCCGCATGACCCCACGGCCGAAGGTTTGAGCATCCAACACGCTTGCCCACCCGGTGGATGGCGTGTTGTAAGTCTTTATCGTTGGAGCATTTGGGAATTCGAAACTTGGCTCTGTCACGTCGACGGTTGCGCCTTGGGACTGGCACCAGTACTGAAACTTCTTAAGGGCGGAACCATTCGCCAAGCATTCCTCGGCTGCCTTCTTCCCGTCCTCCAGCGTGTCCTTCATTCCGCACGCCTCCAGAGTAAGACCCGCCAGCTCGATGCACAGGGAGCGGAAGCGGAGAACGGGGGCCGAACGAGCGCGGCCTGTAAGGACTTGGACCGCCTCCTTCACTTCCAGAGCGTTCCCCATTGCAGAACCGAGAGGCTGAGACATATCGGTCAAGGCGATTCGGACGCGCAGCTTCAGCAGCTTGCCGACGTCGGCGAGCGTTGCCGCGAGCTTGCGAGCTTCCTGCTCGGTCTGGACGAGCCCTCCCGAGCCGCATTTGACGTCCAATACGATGGTCTCGGCTCCGCCCGCAAGCTTTTTGCTGAGGACGCTTGAGACGATGAGCGGAATGGATCCGACAGTCCCGGTGGTGTCTCTCAGTGCGTAAAGAACTTTGTCGGCGGGTGCGAGGTTTGGGGTTTGTCCGGTAAGCGCCAGCCCGATCAGCTTCGCCTGTTCCTTCATTTCGTGAGGGGTCAGGTTCGTCCGGAAGCCGGGGATCGCTGAGAGCTTGTCGAGCGTTCCGCCCGTGATGCCCAGTCCTCGCCCGCTCATCTTCACGACCGTGAGCCCACAGGCTGCGAGCAAGGGAAGCAGGACCATGGTTGTCTTATCGCCAACGCCACCGGTGCTGTGCTTGTCCACCCACGGCTTTGGTAGCCCGGTGAGGTCCATTATCTCGCCCGAGTCAGCCATTGCCCTTGTGAGCCAGGCAGTTTCCTCAATGCTGAGAGGGTTGAGAAAGGCGGCCATCAGCCACGCGCTGAGCTGGTAATCGGGAACGCTGCCGTTTGCAACCGCCGCAGCAAAGTCCGCCAGTTCTTCAGAAGTGTGGCGTCCCCTGTCCCGGCGCGTTGCAATGAAATTTGCGATGTCCAGCATTGGGCGCTTACGGGTGGTTTTACTACTCGAACGACGCTTACTGCTTAACCGCCGCGCTGGATTCTCAAACGCTCAGCTTCGACGGCGGCCAAGTACGCGGGAGGCATGTTGATGAGGGGTGCGTAGTTATTGCCGTAGGCGAACTGGAACGACACGTATACGCGCTTCATGGTGATCCCCTGAGCGAGGTCAAAGTTGAGGTTCACCATTTGTTGTTTGAGCGGTAAGTAAGCGTCGAAATCGTGCAGCACGAGGCCGGATCGCTTGCCGTATTTGAATTGGGCGAGAAGTTCTGGGCCTATCAGGCTCGGCAATATCGGCTCACCAGACTTTGGCTTCGTGAGTTTTGCGAGGGCTACAACCGACTCCCTGCCCACGCCCGTGAGCCTGGCCTCTGAAGGAATGCCAAGTGGCATTGCGATTGTCGGCTCTCGCAAAATGGATTGGCCGCCGACACCCTGCAGGTCAATTTGCACGCCATACGGTTGAAGCCCGAAAAACACCAACTCGTCCACCCGTCTCCTCTCCCTTCCGCTTAAGGAGGCAAGGCTGAGCCCCTCCAGGCTCCATACCGCGTTTTTCTGCGATGGGCTGAGTCCGCCATAGAATGCCAGCACATCTTCCGACATCCACCGATTGATGTCGACGAGCTCGGGCCACAGCAGCCTGACACACATCTGCCACTGCGTGAAGCTGATCTTGCCCTCTTCCGCCGACGCGAAGCCGGCAACTTCCTCGAGACTCGTGGTGAGGTTCCGCGCGGTGGAGCTCAGAAGATTTGCCATTGCAATGCGATCAATCTGCTCTGCCCGCAGCGTATGGGGCAGCTTCGATTTTGCGATCAGCCAGCCGTCTGCCTCCGTCCAATCTTGGATCAGTTTGCTAAGCTGCCTTCGGAAATCGGTAGGCGTGAGTTCGACCTCCTCCTGGCTGTTATAGGGCGCTAACAGGTCCATGCGGAACATGATGAAGTCGTTCAGCCTCGCAACGACGTTCAGATTCCGACGTTCCCCATAGTCGATGAAGCCAGTGGCAAGCGTAACTGCCAGTGGGTCATTGTTGACCGGATCGATGAGGTGCTTCGCAAGCTCAGGAGATATCCTTGCAGGCGCCTGGTAGTCGCGGATTGCGCGAGCCATCTCGCGAACGAGTGGTGGAAAAGTCAGTGGCTTTTCTCGCTCCTTCGGTTGAGGAATGAGGGGCACGGGCTGAGGGGGCATGCGCAAGGTCGAGAGCGCCGAATCGAGAATCTGTCCGTTCTCGTTTGCAAAGGTCCATTCGATACTCGCGTCGGTCGAGCGTGTGAACTTTGAAAAGCTGCCGAAAAGAATGGGATCCTTCGGAAGGGGAGCTTTGAGGGCCGGCCAAGTCACGCGGATCATCGATAGCAGACTCGCTAGCGCCTGCTGAGGAGCTTCATCGAGCGCCTTAACCCAGATCGCCCATTCCTCTGCCAACTGTCTGATTGACGGCTGAGCAGCTTGAGGAAACGGGAACTGCATCTTGGTAGGTTTGTTGGAAAACACATATCGGCCCGGCGGCAAGCTGGAGATCAGCTTGGGGTCGAAGCAGGCGGTGAGCCGCTTGGCGGCGGTGGCGATCGGCTGCCGAGCGCGTACGACTTCCAGCCGTTTGGCGACTGCAACCTCAAGCTCGTCCGGCGTGCGGGTGTTCGGTGCCTGCGTCAGATCGGCAACGAACTTATTGGCTGACTGGACCGTGAGCGGCTCGAGCTTCTTCGCATCCTCGGTTGCCTTTTGAATCGCCTGCTGCCACAACAGGTACTCACTTTCGAGCTCCACGTTCTTTTCTGCGAGGTCGACGCTCGGCTTCCGGATGAGCCTATACGACCCCTTCTCCTCTTGCCAGTCGCCCGAAGTGGCTATGGCGATCTTTTGCATGAGGGTCTTGATCGACACGTCCTTAGCGCGCACAACGAGCAGCTCGTTCGCCATCACCGGACTGGTTAGAAACTGAACCTTCGTTGCCTCGCTCAGATCCCTCACAAGGCGTTCCGCACGCGCGGGCAGCGCAGTAAAGGTGACGTGTCTGTCGAGGGGATCTTCCGGGGTGAGGAGACCCAGTAAAGCAAGTGCGAGCGTCATGATCGGTCTCAGCAGGAATGTCTCTATTAAAACATTTATCCTGCAGACGCCCTAGCTTGTCCCACGCTACTCAGAAACCTGCAAATGCTGCCCGCAAACCCTGTATAAGACCTCGTCTCTCAGCCGCAGACATTGTCATCCACATCGCTACGAATGATGCCCTTTGATTGCCGTCCATTAAGCTCGCGGCTTCGTCGAATACCTGCTGATCGCTCATGTTGAACACGCGCAGCTCGGGCATTGGCTCGATCATGTCGATGTACACGTCGGGTTCTTCAACTTGCTCGGTGTAGGCCGGTTCCTCTGCGTAAACCTCGTCGTCCCCCTCTTCCGCTGGCGGCACTTCCAAGGGTTCGGCAGTTGACACCAGAACGGTGGGGCCGTTGACCGGTGGAATGCGCTCCTTCAGTGGGGGCCGCGGGCCTCGGGTGTAGGCGGGAATCGCGCGCCGGGAATCCTGCAGCTCGTAGGTCGGTTCTTCCTGGGCTTGGGCGGCGACCAGCGGCTCTTGCGCAGCGGGGCTTGACTGAATCCTTGCCGCAGTTGCGACCAGGGTGACGATGACGATCGCCACGCTCAAGGCTCGTTCGTTTGTGTTCATGAGAGAACCTCTCATTTGGTTAGGCTGGCGGGAGCCGCCGGCGGTTCCTAGCGGCCCCGAACGGCCGCCATTCTCTCGACGAACTCATGAAAATAGGGGCGGGAGTCCCATGGCCCGGGCGCGGCTTCCGGGTGATATTGGATGCTCGATGCGTCGAGCTCCGGCAGCGCGATTCCCTCGACGGTGCCGTCGTTCAGATTGAGCTGCGTGACTTCCGCTCCGGTCCCGCTTAGACTCTCGGGGTCTACGGCGTATCCGTGGTTTTGACTTGTGATCGTGACCTTGCCGGTTCGTAGGTCTTGCACCGGATGGTTCGCGCCGCGGTGTCCGAACTTGAGCTTGTAGGTATTGCCGCCGATGGCGTGGCACAGGAGCTGGTTTCCGAGGCAGATGCCGAAGATCGGGCGCTTGCCGAGCAGTCCTTTCACCGTTTCGATGACCGGCTGCAATCGCTGGGGATCGCCAGGGCCAGGGCTGAGCAGAATGCCGTGGGGACTCCAGGCTAGAATCTCTTCCGCAGTCGTTCCGGCGGGAAAAACGATCGGGCGGCAGCCGGCGGCCCAGAATCTTCTCAGGATATTGTATTTCAGGCCGCAGTCGAGAACCGCGAGCCTCAGGCGGCCAGGTTCGTCCTCTTCACCGAGAGACTCCCGCCCGATCGGACCCCATTTGTAGGGCTCCTTCGTCGTGACGTCCTGCACGAAATCCGTTTCGTCGTAAGAGCGCGCCTTCGTTAGCGCTTCCTGTCCTGCTTCGAGATCGCTGGTGATGCAGCCCATAGTGACTCCCGCACTGCGGATGCGCTTAGTGATCGCGCGCGTGTCGAGTCCCTGGATCGCGACCTTGCCGCGCTCCTTCAGCAGTTGGTCGATGCTCTTGCTCGCCCGCCAGTTGCTCGGCTCGGCACAGGCTTCTCGAACAATGAGCCCCGTTGGCTGAATGCGATCGGATTCGAAGTCGTCGTCGTTGATTCCGTAGTTGCCGATCAGCGGGTAGGTGAGGAGCACGATTTGGCCGGCGTAGCTGGGATCGGTAAGGATCTCCTGGTAGCCCGTCATGCCGGTGTTGAAGACGACTTCGCCGACGGTCACGCCCTCCGCGCCGAGTGGCGCACCCTCGTAAACCGCACCGTCGCTCAGCAGGAGGTAGCGCTTCAAATCAAGTAGGAAGGATACCTCGCTGCAACGTAAACCTCCAGCCTTGCAAAATCCAAATCGATAATCTATACTTTCCAGTCAAGTATGTCTCTCAAGCACGCTTTCACCCTTATCGAGCTCCTGGTCGTCATCGCCATCATCGCGATTCTTTCCGCCATTCTCTTCCCGGTTTTCGCGCAGGCAAAGGAGGCGGCGAAGAAGACGTCCTGCCTTTCGAACCTGCGGCAGATCGGCACCGGCAACTTGCTGTATGCGGGGGACTACGACGACACGTTCGTCGGAACCGAGCTGGGAGATGAGCCGGAGTATTTCTGGGCGGACATGCTGGCGCCGTATCTGAAGAACCGGGACATTCTCTCCTGCCCTTCTTCGCCTGTGAAGCTCCGCTTCACCGATCCGGTCGAGGGATTCCCGACGGGCATCTCAAAGGAGTGGGAGTACAACTACGCGATCAACGACATCAAGGGGCCTGATGGGCGATTGATGGGTGCGGCGTTCGCGGGCGGAACGGCCATCACTTTTCCGGCGGACACGATCTTGATCATGGACTACTGGCCGGAATCTCTCGAGCCGGAAGAGGATGAGGAGCGGCATGAGGTGGGCTGGGTCTGGGGCAGCCGCGATGCCACGAACCGGGCGCTCGACGACGGCAATCCGCGCCACAACGGCGTCTTCAACCTTGTGTTCTGCGACGGCCACGCCAAGACGCGCAAGCGCGAGAAAGTGGGCAACACCTTCACTCTTGGAACCAAGGATGAAGAGTGGTCGGCATTCCGGGGCTAGTGGCCCACCAACTCGGTGTGATAGAGCGTGCGATACTCTTCGCCGCTTTCGAGGAGCGTGGCATGCGTGCCGCGCTCCACTATCTCCCCGCCTTTGACCACCAGAATCTGGTCGGCGGACTGAATCGTGGAGAGCCGGTGAGCGATTGCGAACGTAGTTCTTCCGTGCATCAGCTTCGAAAGAGCCGCCTGCACGAGCCGCTCCGATTGGGTGTCGAGAGATGAGGTCGCTTCGTCGAGGATGAGGATTCGGGGGTCCTTGAGAATGGCGCGCGCGATGGCGATGCGCTGCTTCTCGCCTCCAGAAAGCTTATAACCTCGCTCGCCGACGACCGTCTCGTAGCCCTCCGGCAATGCCTCGATATGGCTATGGATCGCGGCCGCTCGTGCCGCATCCTCGATCTGCTCCTGCGTCGCGTCGGGGTTGCCGTAGCGGAGGTTCTCCCGGATCGTGTCGTGTACGAGGTACGTCTCTTGCGTCACCACGCCGATCAGCTTGCCCAGCGATTCGAGGCGAATCTTCTTGATGTCCACCCCATCGATCGTCAACTGCCCCTCGTCCAGGTCGTACAGCCGGGGGATCATGTAGGTGAGCGTCGTCTTTCCGGCACCTGAGGGACCGACCAGCGCCACTAGCTGCCCTGGCTCCGCCACGAGCGAGACGTTCTTCAGGGTCCAGCCTTCCTGGCTCGTGTCGTATCGAAAAGCCGCGTTCTTGAACTCAACGCGGCCGGCGACCGACTCCGCAGGCATGTCCACCGCGTCCGGCGCATCCACGATCTCCTGCTGCATATCGAGGTATTCGAAAATGCGGTCGAACAGGGCAAAGGCGCTGGTGACCTCGACCTGGACGTTCAGCAGTTGCGTGAGCGGGAAGAAAAGGCGTGGCTGGAGAGACGTAAACGCTACGATTGCTCCGAGGGTGAGATGCGTATCGTGCAGATCGATGATCACGTAGCCCGCGAGCCAGTAGACGAGCGTGGGAGTGATCGAAAACGCGAGGCCCATGAGCATGAAGAAGATGCGCATGTACACCGCCATGCGGATGTTGCTCTGGGTGAGTGCGGCGTTGTCCCGGGAGAACCTGCCCAGCGCAAGCGACTGACGCCCGGTCGTCTTCATCAGCATCGCGCCCGAAACGCTCAGCGTCTCGTTCATGGTTGAGTTCATCTCGGCAAGCTGCTTCTGGGCGTTGGAGCGCAGGTCCCGCATGGCCGTTCCAACCTTGGCCGACAGCAAGGCGAAGACGGGAATGATACCGATCGCAACGATCGTCAGCCGCCAATCGAGGATCCACATGGCAATGATCGTGGAGATCACGACGGCTACATTTGACAGCACGTTCGCCAACGTATCGCTCACCACCGACTGAATGCCGCCGACGTCGTTCGCCAGCCGAGACTGGATCTCTCCCGTCCGTGTGCCCGTGAAGAATCGCAGCGACATCCCCTGCAGGTGCTGATAAAGGTTCGTGCGCAGGTCCCGCATGATGTGCTGGCCGACGACAACGCTGAGATAGCCGAATACGAGGTTCAATCCCGTTGCACCCAGCACCGCCAAGAGCCCGAGGACGGTGTATCGCGTGACGACATCCATCTGGTGCTTCAGCAGCCCATCGTTGATGATGCGTTCGAGGAAGAACGGCGCAAGGAGGCCGAGCCCGGCGGAAAGGAGCACGAACCCGACGATCCACGCGCTCTGCACCTTGTAAGGCAGGAACAGCCCGAACACCCGCTTGATCGTCGTCCGATTCAGCTTGCGCGGCGGTCCATAGCCGCCACCGATAAATCCCATCGGCTAAGTATGGCAACCCTGCAACAGCACAGTTGCATCCGCAGGAGGTGCTCCGTAAGGGGCTCCTGATGATGAAGTCGTAAAACGCCTGATCAAATCTGCGCGTCTTGTGGGACACTAAAGAGAGTGGCAGCCTCGACGACCGCCAAACTCCTTTACGCCCTGCTTGGATCAGCGACCCTCCTTTCGCAGGCTACAGTCCCGCCTGCCAAGCAAACGACCAATACCCCATTGGGTGAAAAACTTTTTTCCGCCAAATGCGCCCCCTGCCACGGCAACAAAGCACAGGGCGGTGCTGGTTACTCGAAGCCTCTCGTCGGCGACCTTTCAGTAGCCCAGCTCGCCAAATTCATCAAGCTCAACATGCCTCCCGGGGACAAGAAACTGTCGCAGACTGAAGCGGACTCAGTTGCCGCCTACCTGCACAAAACCTACTACTCCCCCCTGGCCCAAGAAAGAAACCGCCCCGCCCGAGTCACCTTGTCCCGGCTCACGGTGAAACAGTTCCGGAACGCCGTCGCAGATCTCGTTGGAGGCTCACAACGGGTGATCTCATGGGAGCCGGTGGGCGGCCTAAAGGGCGAGTACTTTAAAGGGCGCAGCTTCGACTTGAAAGAGCGTGCCATTGAGCGCGTGGATCCTCAGATCGACTTCAACTTCGGCAACGCACCCCCCGCTGACAAAGACTTCAGCCCCCACAACTTCTCCATCTCCTGGTCCGGTAGCATCTTTGCCCCCGACACCGGCGACTACGAATTCATTCTCCGATCCGATCACGCGGTCCGCATGTGGATCAACGGACAGAAACAGCCGCTCGTCAACGGTTTCGTGCGGGCCGCGAAGGATACGGAGTTCCGGGGCAGTACAAAGCTTTTGGGGGGCCGCTCCTATCACGTTCGGGTCGAGTTCTCGAAAGCCACTCAAGGAGTCAACGACGACGAGAAGCTCAAGAACAAAGTGCCCGTCGGTGCTCATGTCGCGCTTTACTGGAGGCGTCCAAAGGGAGCCGAAGAGATCATTCCCTCGCGATACCTGTACTCGGGATGGACTGCGCCAACCTTCGTCTTGACCACGCCATTCCCGCCGGACGACCGTAGCATTGGCTATGAGCGTGGCAACACGGTTTCCAAGGCTTGGGATGAAGCGACCACGAATGCTGCCCTTGAAACCGGCCGCTATGTCGCGGGCGATCTCCAGGCCGTCACCAGTGTCCCGGACGATGCGAAGGATCGAAAGGAAAGGCTGCTCGCCTACTGCCGACAATTCGTAGAGCGGGCGTTTCGCCGGCCGCTGACTTCGGACGTCCAAAAGCTATACATCGACCGGCAGTTCGAAACGGCAAAGAGCCTAGAGGACGGTGTGATGCGAGTTGTCGTGCTGGCGCTCAAGTCTCCCCGCTTCCTCTATCGAGAGGTGACGCCAGCTCAAACGGATGCCTTCGCTACTGCTTCGCACTTGTCGTTTAGCCTATGGGACACGGTTCCCGATGCCCAACTTCAACAAGCAGCGGCATCAGGAGCTTTGGCAACTCCGCAGCAGATCGCCGCTCAAGCGGAGCGGATGTCAAATGATCCCCGGGCGTGGAACAAGCTACGTGACTTCCTCCTCCTGTGGCTCAAGATCGACGAAGTCCCAGACCTCATCAAGAGCCAAAAGCGCTTTCCGGAGTTCACCGACGCGATCGCAACTGACCTCCGCACCTCACTGGAAGCGTTTCTTGAACAGGCAGCTTGGACTAAGTCGGACTATCGCGAGTTGATCCTTGGCAAGTCTCAGTTCCTAAACGGCAGGCTTGCCAAGATATACGGTGTTCCCCTCCCGGAGAACGCTCCTTTCCAAGAGGTAAAGCTCGATCCAGAGCAGCGCTCCGGCGTGCTGACGCACCCCTACCTTCTTTCGCGACTTGCCTATATCGAGAACAGCTCTCCCATCCACCGAGGCGTGCTGGTAGTAAGAAGCCTTTTGGGTCGAACGCTGAATCCGCCGCCTGCCGCTTTCGTGCCTCTTCCGGCCAGCCTGCACCCGAATCTCACCACCCGCGAGCGAGTGACCCTGCAAACCAAGAATGCCCCGTGCAGCTCTTGCCACAGCCTCATTAACCCGCTAGGATTCACGCTCGAGCGGTTCGATGCGATCGGCAGGATCCGAACTGAAGAGAATGGCAAGACGCTTGACACAACTGGCACTTATCTGGCCAAAACCGGAGCGACGGTGAAGTTCAATGGTGCGACTGAACTAGCAGAGTACATCGCGAACAGCGACGAGGCCCAGGCCGCCTTTATCGAAAAGCTCTTCCAACACATTGTCAAGCAGCCGGTTCTGGCCTACGGCCCCAGTACTCTGCCCGAGTTGCACCGATCTTTTAAGGAGAGCAACTACAACATTCGAAAGCTGATGGTCGAAATAGTCTTAAGAACCCGGCCGTAAGGAGATTCTCTCTGGAGAGCCATCTTTACAACCACACGCACAATGCGATTATGGAAACTCTTAAAAAACTCCTCATCTTGTGCCTCCTTGCCGTTGCATCAATAGGAATTGCACAGGAGCAGTGGCAGCAAGATATCGTCCGCTTCGAAGCTCAAGACCTTAAAAGCCCGCCCTCAAAGGGGGGCATCGTCTTCGTCGGCAGCTCGAGCATCGCGCGTTGGAAGACTCTCAAAGATGACTTCCCGAAGCACAACGTGCTCAACCGGGGCTTCGGCGGTTCGCAACTCTCCGATTCCGTTTTCTACGCCGAACGAATCGTCACTCCCTACGAGCCGAGGATGGTTTTTCTCTTCGCGGGCACCAACGACATCGCCGCTAACAAAACTGCAGACCAGGTCTTCGGGGACTATCAAGCCTTCGTCGCGAAGGTCAGGGCGAAGCTCCCCAACACCCGAATCGCCTACATCTCGATCACGCCAGCGCCTAGCCGACAAGCGAAGTGGAACGAGTTTAAGAAGGCGAACGCTTTAATTCGCGACTACACGCTGAAGGATTCCAATCTGATCTTCATCGACACCTGGCCGTACTTTCTCGACTCCAAAGGCAATCCTCGGCCAGAGCTATTCGTGGAAGACCAGCTTCACATGAACGCGGCTGGATACACCATATGGAAAGACATCATTGGGCCGTTCCTTCCCTGGTAGGCAAGCCTTCGAGGCACCTGATACTCTTGGCATTATCTGCTGAGATTGAGGGCGACCTTTACGTCGGTGAGCCCGAAGTCCCCGCCTTTGAACAACAGTGGCTCCCTTCGTTGCTTAGCCAAAGCATAAGTAAACAAATCTCCGAAATTGAGTTGAGCCTTATGCCCTGAGCCCCGGCCAAAGTCTCGCCAAGCCTCACGTGCAATCTGCGCCTGCTCAGCCGTAACCGGCTCAATTACGAGATTAGCATCGAGCATCAACTCATCGAACTTGCGGCTCGAAATCGGGCTACCATCACGATCTATAAGCATGGCGGCTTCGACAAAGGATACGGCAGAAATGCGATTGATCGGGCTGTCGTCGAGCGCTTGGGCATAGCGATAGCCATCCTCTTCATGCCTGAGAATCGCCACCAGAGCAGATGTATCAACGATCATTTGGGCATCCCGTGCTCATCGTACAGCCACTCGTCGATGTCCATGGTCCGAGTCTCCTCGCTCATAGCGGCAGCACACTGCCGGCCGATCTCCATAAGCCGATCTGCTAAGGGTGGCTTCTCAACTTTGTCCAAGTATCGGCTCACTGCTTCGCGAACGACCGCCGTTTTCGTCTTCCCGGTTGCCTTCGCCGCCCGAGTAATCAGATCTACAGTCGCCTCATCCTTAATGTTCAGGCTCATTTCAATAATTCTACCTACGTCGAGAGGAAGGTAGAAAATGATGATCTGTGTCAAAATAGACAGAGAGACGAACTCGCGATGCCGGTGCTGCCGGGTGGGCGCGCTTCGTAGCCACATATGAACGAAACCCTTGACCAGAGCACAGCGCTGCTCGAACAATTCGCGAACCGAGAATACGAACATGGCTGGGCAACCGACATCGAGTCGGACACCTTCGCCCCCGGCCTGAACGAAGACGTCGTACGACGCATCAGCGCCAAAAAAGAAGAGCCTCAATGGCTTCTCGATTGGCGACTCAAGGCCTATCGACACCTGCTGACGATGAAAGAGCCGAAGTGGCCCAATGTCAGCTACGAGCCAGTCGACTTGCAGTCCATCAGCTACTACTCGGCCCCCAAGATGAAGCCGCTTCTGGACAGCCTGGAAGACGCCGACCCGGAAATCCTGCGAACCTTCCAGAAGCTCGGGATCCCAGTTGAAGAGCAGAAGGTGCTGCTGAACGTTAAAGGAGCCGCCGGCAGCGCTGCCGACGCATTGGCACCTCGACCCCTAACCGGCGTCGCGGTGGACGCGGTTTTTGACTCCGTCTCCGTCGTCACCACCTTCAAGAAGGAACTCGCCAAGCTCGGCATCATTTTCTGCTCTATTCAGGAAGCCGTCAAAGAGCACCCTGAGCTGGTTCAGAAGCACCTTGGCTCTGTTGTCCCTTACAGCGATAACTACTACGCGACCTTGAACAGCGCGGTCTTCTCCGATGGCTCCTTCGTGTACATCCCCAAGGGCACTCGTTGCCCGATGGAATTGTCGACTTACTTCCGGATCAATGCCGAGAACACGGGGCAGTTTGAGCGGACGCTGATCATTGCCGAGGAAGGCTCCTATGTTTCCTATCTGGAAGGCTGCACGGCTCCGATGCGGGATGAGAATCAGTTGCATGCGGCGGTGGTGGAGCTTGTGGCGGCGGGGGATGACTCCACGATCAAGTACAGCACCGTTCAGAACTGGTATCCCGGCGACCCGAAGACGGGGAAGGGGGGCATCTTTAACTTCGTGACCAAGCGGGCGCGTGCGATTGGGAAGCGCAGCAAGGTGACTTGGACGCAGGTCGAGACTGGCTCGGCTATCACCTGGAAATACCCCTCGGTGATCTTGCAAGGGGATGACTCGATAGGCGAGTTCTACAGCGTGGCGCTTACGGCGAATCATCAGCAGGCCGATACGGGCACGAAGATGATTCATATTGGCAAGCGGACGAAGTCCACGATCGTCGCCAAGGGAATCTCGGCTGGCGTTGGGCAGAACACTTACCGTGGGTTGGTGAAGATCAATCCTGGTGCCGAAGGCGCTCGGAATTATTCCCAGTGCGACTCGATGCTGATGGGCGACACGTGTGGGGCTCATACGTTTCCTTACATCGAGGTCAAGAACCCTACGGCGATCGTGGAGCACGAGGCTTCGACTTCGAAGATCGGGGAGGACCAGATCTTTTACTGCAACCAACGCGGGATTCCGACTGAGGATGCGGTGAACATGATCGTCAGCGGGTTCTGCAAGGATGTCTTCCGCGAGCTGCCGATGGAGTTTGCGGTGGAGGCTCAGAAGCTGCTTGGGGTGAGCCTTGAAGGTAGCGTTGGCTAGACTGATAGCGCTACTACTACCGAGCCCCTCTAGGGGTTGGGATGGTAGTAGCGATCTGCAGATTGGCCGTTAATTTGGAGCCTGTACTTAACAGGCTCCAAAATGGTGGTTTGTCAACCAACTCTGAAAATAATTCTTGTTTTTAGCACCTTGCCATCTTCCGCTTCTTGCCCGTCCGGCCCATGCTCGCCACTTTGCGGATGTATTCGGGGGCGGAGGGGACTTTGCAGTTGGTTTTGCGCATGTTCACTTTCAGCGTTCCGGTCTGCTCGCCAACCTGCAGCGCCTCGTCCATCAGTTCCTCGACATAGCAGCCGACTGAGATCACGAAGCCGTTCATCTTAAGTCGGACTCGGTCGGGCTGATCGTGGATGGTTGTCTGCACGCGCTGAAGCAGGGCGCGAACTGCGGGGATGTCCAGATCGGAGTCGTCTCTCACCGAAACCCAGCTTGCCAGCGTGCCCCAGCCGGCGGCGGCGGTCTTTTCATCGGCCGAATCGATCCATTCTAGGCCCAGCTCCCAGCCATGGGGTCCATCCGCCGCCACGCCGGCCAAGTAAACTCCGCAGCCACATCGCTGGAGGCCGTGTCGAGCCATGCCCGTAGGTCGTCCTTGGTCATCTTTGCTTCATCCGCAATAAGACCGGCCAGGTACATCGCGTCGTAGATGCCCGTATCGTAGAGCTCCAGAGCGAGGCGGTAGTTCTTCTTGACCGACCTTTGAATCTTCTTTAGCTCCTCGATCTTGACGCCGAAGAGCGGCTCGGTGACGCCGTGATTTCGCAAGATGCGCCGGTAACCCTCGGTGCCGAGGCTTTCGAGGTGGATAACGATTTCTGGAGCGGTCATATCTTTATCCTATCACTGAGTGAGCGCCTTCATCTATAGGGTGCAGTTAGGCCGGGCTTCTCAGATTCAACACAAAGGTCACTAAGGTCACGGAGCCTCACAAAGAGGTCTCGCGCCTGCAAAGGGGGTAAGACGCAACTAGATGAGACGGATCAAGATTATCGAGCACATCTCCCTGGACGGGGTCGTTCAGGCTCCCGGCGGGCCGGATGAGGACCGCGATGGAGGCTTCGAACACGGAGGATGGGCCTTTCCGCATTCCGATGAGGCAGTAGGAAATGCGATCGTGGCGGCGCACGGCGAGAGCTTTGATCTCCTGCTCGGGCGGCGCACCTACGATATCTGGGCACCGTACTGGCCGAATCAGAACGGCCCGATGGCGGATAGTTTGAACGCCGCGACGAAGTATGTGGCGACCCACCATCCGGAAACTCTCGGCTGGGGACCGGCTGAGGGGCTTGGTTCGGACATTGTGGAGGGGCTTCGGGGAATTAAAACGCAGAACGGTCCGGACCTGATCGTCTGGGGCAGCTCGACGCTTGTGCCTGTGCTGCTGGAGCATGGGCTGGCCGACGAGGTTCTGTTGCTCGTGTATCCCGTGCTATTGGGGACCGGCAAACGGCTCTTTTCGGATGCCGATCCACGCGACCTCGCTCTCGTCGACACGCGCGCCACCTCGTCCGGCGTGCAAATAAGCACCTATCGTCCGGTCGGACCGCTTAGAACGGGTTCCTTCGCAGACGCCGAAGCCTAGACCGGCTGGAGGCGATCATGATGGGCGGTGGCACGGCCGTGTCCCGGAGAATTAAAAGGAAGGCGTGACAAACAGGAGCGTCTCTCGGTTATCTCCCTCGACTTTTCGAGATACGGCCTTGATGACCCTCGTTTCGCCGTTCTTGACGGTAATGGTCGTGCTGCACGTCTCGGTGATCTCTGGGCTTCCTTTGTGAACCTCATATCTGAGGCGCAGGCTCACGGTGCCGTCAGCATTGGGCATGGCGGTAACTTCGCACGATTGCACGGCAGGCACGCCGCGTTCGTCTTTGGTCTCTTCGGTGCTCGTGGCGGTATGCCCGGCGTCCGCTACCAGCGTAATGACATCCGCGGACTTCTTGCCCTTGCCGCCGGCGGAGATGCGCTCTACCTTCACCGTGACCTGCTTGGCACTTGCCCCCGAAGACGGAACGCCCTGCTGAGCGAAGGCTACGCTCAATATCCCGATCGTGAAAATCACACCCGCGACGCCTGCACTGAATTGATTTCGCATTTGCTTCCTCCGATATTGTGAACGGCCAACAACCGCTACCGTTTTACATATATCACAAAACAGCCTGGGGAGCGTTCACATGCTCGCATGGCAGCGGAGGCACCTCAATGACTTGCTTGAGCGTCTTGGTAGGGAGTAGCCAAGGGCGGGAGCCCTTGGGACCCTGTTGCACGGCGGGAGCCGTGCGCTCCCGGCTCCATAGAGCGTAAGGTCGTAAGATAGCTTTCATGGACATCGCGGTCGAGACGTTGATTCGGGCTTGGGATTGGAGTTATGTGGATGTCGACATGGCTTTCGAAGGGCTGACCTCCGAGGTGCTCCATCGACGGCCGAACGATCGCATTCCCTCGATCGCGGAAATGACCGCCCATACGGCGTATTCCGAGGCATCGATTATTCTTCGCTACCTGCTGGGAATTCCAAAGGAGGAATGGCCAGAACACTTGATGCTGCGCGATCCGTATGGATGGCCGCCGCGCATCCTGGCTGAGCCTCCAAGGGCGGAACTCTTAGCTCTATCGGCGGAGGAAGTGAAGGGGGCATGGCTGGAGCATCACCGACATTTCATCAAAGCGATGGATGCTTTCCCCTTGTCTCTGGAGCACCGGTTCTCGGACGAGTGGTCGGAGGCGGCGCCGGACGTGGAGACGCGGCTTCGATTCGCGGCCTACCATGTTGGCTACCACGTCGCGCAGGTCTATTCGAACCGGCACTTCTTCGGGGACGATACGCCGGACAACTAGGAACGCGCGGCTCCCGCCGTGCATCCGGGTCCCCAGGGCTCCTGCCCTCTGGGTTTATGCTAGAGGTATGCGCTACCACACGCGTGGATATCTGCCGCATTTGGAGGTCGAGGACGCGACGCAGTTCGTCACCTGGCGGCAGGCTGATTCGATTCCGCCGGGTGTCTGGCAGCAAGTGCTGCAAGAGACGGAAGAGATGCCGGAGCCGGAGCGAGGCCGTGAGCGGATGCGGCGCGCGGAACTGATTCTGGACGCCGGCTACGGAACAGCCGCGATGCGGAACGCCTTGGTGGCTAGGGCCGTTCAGGAGACGCTCTTCTTCGGCCACGGTAAACGATACACGCTCTGCGCCTACGTCGTGATGCCGAACCACGTCCATGCAGTTCTGCGGTTGCTTCCCGGCGAGGATCTGTCGACGATCTTGCGCACGATCAAGTCTTTTTCAGCCAAGGAGGCGAATCGGCTTCGAAAGACTCAGGGGCGGTTTTGGCAGGTCGAGAGCTTTGACCGGCTGATTCGAACTCCGGAGCAGTTCGAGCGGACGGTTCGGTACATCGAGTGGAACCCTGTGAAGGCGCAGTTGGTGGCTGATCCGAAACACTATGCTTATTCTTCGGCTTATCCGATCAACTTGGAGCGACTGGATAGGGAGTAACGAAGGGCGGGAGCCCTTCGGACCCAGATGCACGGCGGGAGCCGTGCGTTCCGCTTTAGTAGCTATTTTCCAAGGGCGGGAGCCCTGGGGACACTGATGCACGGCGGGAGCCGTGCGCGCCGGTGGGCTAAAATTCTTGCATGTCAACACCTGCGAAGAACACGATTTGCCTTTGGTATGACGGCGATGCTGAGGAGGCTGCCAATTTTTATGCCAAGACGTTTCCCGACTCCAGCGTTGGGGCGGTCAATCGCGCACCGGGCGACTATCCTGACGGGAAGGAAGGGGATGTGTTGGTGGTGATGTTTAACGTCATCGGGATTCCCTGCATGGGGCTCAACGGCGGGCCGATGTTTAAGCACAACGAGTCGTTCTCGTTCCAGGTCGCGACGAAGGACCAGGAGGAAACCGACCGCTACTGGAACGCGATCGTGGGGAACGGGGGCGAGGAGAGTATGTGCGGGTGGTGCAAGGACAAGTGGGGCGTTTCGTGGCAGATCACGCCGATCGCTTTGACCGAAGCTTTCTCGGGTCCCGACCCCGCCGCGGCCAAGCGCGTGTTCAACGCGATGATGGATATGAAGAAGATCGACGTTGCGACGATTGAAGCGGCGCGCCGAGGTTAGTTTTCGGGCGAGCTCAGCTAGCTAAGCTCGCCTCTTTCAATTGCGCCCGCAGCTCCGTAACCAGCTCCTGTGCGATTCCGAACATCGAGCCGGGCACCTTGTCGCGAGCCCAAACCAGGGCGGAGCTGATTGCAAGCTCCTTCAGGTAGGCGTACGAGAACCCGTCGGTGGACTGCGCGAGCGCATAGCGCTCGGCGCTGGTCAGCCGCATTTCCTCCGGACCGCGAGCCATTAGCTTGATCAGGAGATCCTCTCGCAGCTCCAGGGATGGCGGACCGAACTCGATGACCCGGTCGAAGCGGGACGGCCGGTTTCGGATAGCAGGGTCCAGTTTCTCTGGGTGGTTCGTAGTCGCCAGGACGAGAACGCCGTTCAGGGGCTCGGTTCCGTCGAGCGAGTTCAGCACGACCGAGAGCAGCTCCTTTTTGATCAGGGAGTCGAGGTCCTCTAGCACGAGCACGCACGGCGAGAGCTCTCGAACTTTGTCGAAGACCTCCTGCACGTCGTCTGCATCGTCGCCAAAGCTCTTGACGATCAGGCGTGGCACGCTCAGCCGGTTCAGGATCGCCCGGATCAGATGCGACTTTCCGTTCCCCGGAGGGCCGGTGAAGAGGATGCCTCGCTTCCAGGGCACGGCCAGCGCATCGAATTCGTCGCGAGACTCGAAGAAGCCGCTCGTGTGCATTTCGAGGGTTCTCATGACGCCATCGGGCAGCACCAGGTCGGCCCAGTTCGACTGCTGGATGGCGCGATCCATCGCCTCCGATTCGCTCCACCAGCCGGAGTAGACGTGCGTAACGGGCGAGCGGCGACCGGTGTAGGCGAGGACGGTTTGCACAAAGTCGGGCACGGCGGAGCCCACCACAAAGTGGACTTCGCCGCACATCCCGTAGGGCAGCCGCAGCACTTGGTACCGGGCACCGCTCCACTCGACCTCGATCCAGCAGACTCTGAATCGTCGATCTAAGGTCCGAGCTTCCGCATCCCAATCGACCTGCTCCTCTGCAAAGAGCCGTCCGATCAAGCGCGCATCTCCGTTGCCGTAGCGGAGGAAGCCATCGATATCGAAAGTGTCGTAGCACTCGAGCACCTCCATGTCGGGGTGCAGCTCCGCGAGCCGCCGGGAGACCATGTAGGTCATCCCACGGTCTGCGTAGCAAAGCGCGTGTTGAATTAAGCTGCTAAGTTGTTCCATTCATCCGTGAAGGCGCAATTGGGCCCGGGTAGGGGCTGCTTTTGAAGCGGCGGGGGGCGAGTCGGGCAGGAATCGGCGAACGTCCGTATTGGACGTTTTAGCTGTGCCGGTATTCCGATGTGAAGAGGACTCGCATGTGACGGACAGCGATTATAGCACAAGGCATCTGTGCGCGAGTAAACTCAACTCACGAGGCAGAAACGTGGAACGAAAAGTATCTGTTAAGTGGTTCGACAGCCCTGAAGAGGCTGAACGCGATCTTCGTGAAGAACACCTGCGAATGACTCCGAACGAGCGCGTTGCAGAGACGCTCCGCCTCATGATTCTCTGTGCAGGCTGGACCGAACATGGACGACTTACGCGATCTGTTGAGCATATTACGATCCCATAATGTCGACTATTTGATCATCGGGGCACACACGCTAGCCTTCCACGGCCACGCCAGAGCTACCAACTACGTCGATATCTGGGTTAGGCAAGACCTAGACAATTCGCTCCGATTGTCGGAAGCCCTAAGGGAGTTCGGGGCCGCCATCAGCGAGGAGGACGCGAAGCGCTTTGCGGAACCGAGCCGTCACATGATCCGCCTAGGTGTTCCACCAACGATGGTGGACATCCTGAATTTTGCCGGCGAAGAGAGCTTCGAGCAAGTATGGAGCGGACGAATACAAGGCACATTGCTGGACGTATCCGTCCACTTTCCCTCAAGGACTGCTCTCATCCAAATGAAGCGGGCGGCAGGCAGGCCCCAAGATCTCGTAGACATCGCCAAGCTTGAACAGTTGGGGGAGCATAGCAGCAGGACCGAGAGTGACGAATCGCAGTGAATTCATAATCGGCACGCTTGCAGAGGTTAACAACCACTCTCTTCAGGAGTGGCGTGACCGCACCATCCAAGAACGCTTGGACATCTTCGTTGAGCTGATGAGTGTCTGGCAACCAAACGCCAAGGGCATAGTTCGAACCGCTTGCCTTGTTGAAGTCCCACGCAGTTCGAATGGCGAGACCGACGCCGCTTAATCTTCCAAGTTAGCGCGCCAGGGGAGCCAGGATCGATAGTAGGGCGGCAGTTCTTTAGGCGGAACGGGGTTGCCTTCCGCCAATTCCTCAGCCCTCATGTCGTCGTCTGCGTAGTAGCGCAGGTACGCCTCCCAATCTTCCTCAGCAGGGCACAAATGGTGCCAGGCGTTGGGATGATCTGGGAACACCACCGTGGGTTCGTCGCAGCAACGGGCGAGAAAGGCGTAGAGTTCGCGATCCGAGAGGTGATCGGCGTCTTCGAAGCAAACACCCAAGTCGCACATTGCCCAAACCAAATCGGTCAACGCCGTATGCAGCTCCTCGTCGGAGAGCTTTTCCGGCGTCAAGCAGGGAGCGCAGCCGATCTTCTCCAACTCGAAGTAGAGCGTCGTCTGTTCTTCGCCATTGAGAA
>JBGGMI010000054.1:0-6364 GCA_041288075.1 Fimbriimonas sp. | reverse complement strand
GCAAGAGTTCGTGGAGCTCGAGACGCCGATCATCACGAAATCGACTCCCGAAGGAGCACGCGACTATCTGGTTCCCTACCGCTTGCAGCCGGGGCTGTGGTACGCGCTTCCTCAGAGCCCGCAGCAATATAAGCAACTGCTGATGGTGGCGGGCTTCGAGCGTTACTATCAGATTGCCCGCTGTTTCCGAGATGAATCCTCTCGCGCTGACCGCCAGCCCGAGTTTGCTCAGCTCGACCTTGAAATGTCGTTCGTGACGCAGGAGGACATTCTCAACCTTGCCGAGTCGCTGCTG
Source organism: Fimbriimonas sp. (assembly GCA_041288075.1). Taxonomy (GTDB): domain Bacteria; phylum Armatimonadota; class Fimbriimonadia; order Fimbriimonadales; family Fimbriimonadaceae; genus Fimbriimonas. The sequence continues at coordinate 6,069 of JBGGMI010000054.1, read as the reverse complement.
CGGACGGTGTTGAACGGCATCATCGAGGAGTTCTCACTCGAAAAAAATGAAGTGGGGCCCTTTGAGCGGCTTACTTACGATGAGTCGATGCACCTGTATGGCTGCGACAAGCCGGACCTACGCTTCGGACTTCAGCTTTTCGATTTGACCGGGACGCTGAACGGCACCGAGTTCGGAGTGTTTAAGACCACGCTCGAGGCCGGAGGCATGATTCGAGGGGTCCGCTATCCTGGCGGGTCGAAGCTGTCGCGCAAGGAGATCGGTGTCCTCGAGGAGTTCTCGCGAGAATTCGGTGCCAAGGGTCTCGCAACTCTGGCGGTCGAGGGAGAGCCTACTGAATCGTCGGTGCAGACGCCATCCGGCAAACACGTTCGAGGCGGCATTGCGAAGTTCTTCAAGCCGGAAGAGCTCGACGCGATTCTCACTGAAGCGGAGGCTGAGACAGGCGACCTGCTATGCATGGTGGCGGACAGCTATACAACCTGCAACAACGTCCTGTACCGCCTCCGTCTCGAAATTGGCAATCGGTGTGAGCTGCGCGATCCCAGAACTCTCAAATACTGCTGGATCATTGATTTTCCACTCGTCGAGTGGGACGAGGACACGGGCCGCTGGTCGCCATCGCACCATCCTTTCACTGCGCCGAAGGAAGAGGACCTGCTCTATCTCGACACCGATCCGGGCCGCATCCGCGCGGACTGCTACGATGTGGTCGTTAACGGCATGGAGGCTGCATCCGGGTCCATCCGAATCCATAGTGCGGACGTTCAGGCGCGCATCTTCGCGTTGTTGGGGATCGACGAAGCCACTCAGAAGGAGCGCTTTGGACACATTTTGGAGGCGTTTTCCTATGGAGCTCCTCCGCACGGCGGCATCGCACCCGGTATCGATCGAATGGTGATGGCCCTTACGGACACTGAGAACATTCGCGAGGTGATCGCCTTCCCCAAGACGGGTGCGGGCATGGACCCGATGATGGAAGCGCCGAGCAGCATCGACGAGAGCCAGTGGGTCGAGTTAGGGCTGGAACTCCGTAGGAAGCAACCTTAAGGGCACTTGGTTCGTTACGATAGCGGGTGTTGATGCAGCCTCTTCAGCCGAATCAATGGTGGGGTGCCAAGTCGGAGCCAGAGCTCCGAAGCCTCTATGAGTGGATCGACCAGCAGACCCACGGCCAAACCGTTGGCGATCGCCGTGGCGGTATTGCGGGTGGTGTTGCCGGGGGCATCTGGGGATTAGTTGGAGGGTCGATTGGCATCCTCGCCGGCGCTCTGCAGATCGGTCCGGCAATCTCGGTAGCGGTCCCGATCATAGTGGGTGCCGTGGCCTCGAGCGCGGTGCTCGTTTGGTACCTCAGGGGGCGAACGGAAGGAGACAAGGCGATCGCTCGCACGACTGCGGAGATGCGCGGGTTCTTTTGGAAGCTCATGTCCGCTCGATGGCAATCGAATGTGAAAGGCTTGATCGGAGAAGATGGAGCTCTCGCACTGAACACGGCCGCATATGAATACCTGCAGTGCAAGACAGCGCTGAATTCCCCGGCTTGGCAAGCTGCGGGGAGTGATTCGCCGTGGTACCAAGCTCGCGAACGGACTCGGGTGGCGATGGACGTTGCCATGTCCCGCCTCGTCACCATGGTCGGACAAGGCGCGCCTGCGAACCAGCAGACGGTTCAGGACCTCATCTCCGATATGCAACGAACGGCGGCCGAGGCAACTGCGACTGCGAGTCGCCTCGCCGGACACCACAACTTGCCTACAGACGCAACGAATGAGCTACGCAAGGCGCTCAGCGAGATGCGGGCGCTCAATGAAGCGGATCAGGAATTCACGGACTTAACGCAAGGCAGCTAACGAGCGTCCCATACTCGGTAAGCGATGTTGTAAATCGCTGTGCGCAGGTTCCGCATCGCCTCCTGCTGCAATTCCCTTACCGGCCGAGTCTAGCCGTCGGCATCGTTCGAAGTGATCGTCAGCAAGGTCATGTTTCGGCCAAGCACCTCACCCGATGCACCCGAGGAGACATCGTACAACTCAGGCATGGAGTCGAAAAAGGCGTTGAGGCGCTCGACAACTACCGTAGACCGGTCGACCGCATCTGTTCCGCTCAGTGTGGCGATATGCCGGCCACCGAACAAGACTTCAACCTGCACCGGGCTTACTTGCTTCGGAGTTGCACGGAAAGAGCTCGCAACCTTGCTGCGCCGGATCGGAACGCCGGCTTCCTGCATATTTCTCGCCAGCGAATCGGCTCGCTCACGGCCCGGCGGGTGTGTGCGGAAAATGCCCCAATCGATCGCAGGCTTGCTTCGTTCTTCGCGAGCTAGGCGCTCCATGAAGGTCAACATGCCCGTCGGATCGTAGTCGCTCTTCAGCATGTATTGGAAGCCGGCGAAATCCGCGGCCTGCTCCGCTCGGACGCTCCAGCCACTCTGCTTGGCTGCCCCGAAAAGGGACGTACCGGTCAACACGCCTCCGATCGTTTCGCTGTTGCCAGATAGGATCGCCGCAATAATCAACGGGAGTTGGATCGCGCTGAGCTTCGACTGCTCCTTTTGCAGGGTCGCGACGTGACGCAGGGACGCGTGTGCGATCTCATGGGCTACGACGCCTGCGATCTCGTCATCGCTTTCGGCGAATTTGATCAGGCCCTCGTTAAAGTAGATATAGCCGCCGGGAAGGGAAAAGGCGTTGACATCCTTATCCTCCACAAGCTTGAAGGTGTAGTCGAACTGGCTAAAATGCTTGTCGCCCCACGTGGCTTTGACTGGCCCTTTGTTGGCAGTTGCGGCTAACGCGGTTCCAATCTTTTGAAGCCGCTCGAGCATTGCCGTGTCCTTACTCAGCTTCAGCTCCTTTTCGGCGAGGGCGGAATACTTCTTTCCCTCGTCCTTGTCGGATTGAACGGCCTTTGCGTGGTCGCTGAGGTCCTTGGCTTGATCGTCGGCGGATTCCCATGCTTCGCGAACGAGACTTCTAAGCTTGCTTCCTCCTGCTGGGAGGTAGAAATCCTGCGCAGGCTCGGTCGCAACTGGCTGCGGAGCGAGAGCGAGAGCGGCAAGAAAGACGTTCAGCATGAGGGTTTTGTAGATAGACGCGCGAGAAAGCCCTGTGTGACTCCGCTACGACAAGATACCGTTTGTGTCGAATAGAACCATCGGCTTCAATATCTCGCCGCGCTTCATAGCTTGATACGCCTGCGGAAGCTCATCGATTCCGATAAAGTGGCTCACCACCTGCTCGGCCCACATTCCGAGGCCGCGGATGATGTCGGCCGCTTCTCTGGTGTCATCGGGTCCACACGAGTAGGAGTGCGTGATTCGGAGGTCTTTGAAGTAGGCCTCGCTCGGAATCCGCAGCGGCTCGCCGGGGGGCAGTGGGGCGAACATGACGATGGTTGCGCCGGGATTAGTCATCTGAAGGGCGAACTCGAAAGCGGGTTGGCTGCCTGGGCAGACGAAGATCGTGTCGGCTTCTTCGAAGGCGTCGGGCGTGCGGGCATCGAGCCCTTGGGTTAGCGCCCACTGCACTCGCTCGTCGTTGACGTCATAGCCAATCGCTTCGGGCAGCAGAAGCATGTGCATAAGGCCCATCACTCCAAGTCCGATCACCGCCGAGCGCGAGCGTTCCCGTGCGCTCCCGGCGCGAAGGCTCTTCACTACGCAAGCTAAGGGCTCGATGAGGGCTGCATCGGCTGGCTTTAGGTCGTCGACGATGAGGGTGTCGTTCAGATTCTCCGCCGGCACGGCGAAGAACTCAGCCATCCCGCCTGGGAGCAGCTTCGTTCGCTTCCATTGCTCGCAGTGAACGTGGTGGCCGGCTTTGCACTGCTCGCACTTCAGGCAGGGGGCGTGATGGTGAGGAAAGACCCGTGCACCGACTGGAAATCGCCTGTCCTTCGACTCGATCACTCGTCCCGCGACTTCGTGCCCCAAGACGTGCGGGATCTTTCGGTCCATGTACCAGCCCATCAGCTCCCCGGAGCAAAGGCCGCAGGCTTCTGTCTGGATCAGCAAACCGCCTGGGGGGCAGCTAGGCGTTGGCTCCTCGACAATCGCCACTTCCCCGCCGCCAATGTATCGAGCGACCCTCACGCTTTAGACCTACGGACTAAATCAGGGCTTAAACACATATTTCAGCCCGATCCCCGCCTTTAATTCTTCAAAAACTTGCTTGCCCTCGTCGAGGAACCGTTCGCCCGTGATTAGCGGAGAAAGGTCCATGAGTGGATTCAGCAGCCATTCTCGCGCCATTCGGACTGCCTTCGTTCCGAAGTGGAAGGGGCTCAGGAGGGTGATCTGATCGTAGTGCAGCCGCTTGGTGTCGAAGCTCGCATGGGTGCCTGACGCGCACCCGCCGAAGAGCACTACGGTGCCTCCACGCCGGGCAAACTCCACTGATTTCTCCCAAATCTCCACCGATCCGGTGCACTCGATCACCAGATCGTATTTGCGAGGATCCTTGACAGGAATGTTGGTGACCGAGCACGTATGCGCGCCCAGTCTGCGGCCAACTTCTAGCCGCGCTTCGTTCCGGCCCGCCAGAACGATTTCCTTGACTCCCATCATGCGGAGCGCAGCTACAAACATGAGGCCGATCGCGCCAGGACCGATGATGAGCACGCTGGTTTCCGGGCGGAGCTTCAATAGGCGTACGGCTTCGGCAACACACGAAAGGGGCTCGAGGAGCGAAGCCATTTCGAAGGAAAGCAACTCGGGCTTTTCGAAGAGGTTGACGCGGGCGATTCGAGCCGGGACCAGCAGGTATTCGGCATAGCTGCCAAGCACCTTCGTGGACATGATGCTCTCGCAGAGGTTTTCCTGATCGCCGAGGCACCAGAAGCACTCCTGGCATGGCGCGGAGTGAACGCCCATCACCGCATCTCCTAGGGAGAAGGGGGCACCTTCACCCACTGCGGCGACGATGCCGCTGTATTCGTGGCCAAGAACGCCGGGCATTGGGATTTGAGGATGACCCCGGAGAAAGGCCTTTAGGTCGGTGCCGCAGGTGGTAGCCGCCTTCACGCGCACCAGGACCTCGCCGGGACCGGGAGTTGGCACGGGCACTGACTTGACGGCAAGACAACCGGGCTCCTCCAAGACGAGGGCCCTCATCGTGCTATTCGGTTGTTCGTTTACCAGCGTGCTTTCTGTCTCTCGCAGCACCATCCGTTAGATTCTGTCGCACGCGAAGCGCGGAATCGCAAGGAAGCTTCGCAAAACCTCAGATTAGGCTAGCGGAATGGCCGATTTGCCAAACAATTCAATACAGATAGTGAGCGTCCGACTCTCCGCGAGAGCAGGTTGGACGAACCGACATGCTGCCGATCGTATAACGGCCCCCAATTGGACACTGGGGAAACTTCTTTAAGAAGCCGGTGCTTGGAGTGCCCACCAAATCCTCAGAACTGGCGGTGTCCTGAGCTCCCATTTTGTAGACCATTGCCCATTGCTCTTTCGCACTTTCGATCTGCTTCAAGTTGCTGATGCATGTGTTGCGACGTGAATTCGCCTGCTGAGCCGCAGGAGCGTAGCGCTCCAATTGACTAACCCTGACTTGCAGGTCGACCAGCGACCGCTCCATATCCAGCGCATCCCGCTGCCCTGAAAATCCGTAAGTTAAGCCAGTCCACAAAACGAGCACAGAGACTCCCGCGAGGAGTTGCGGAAGCTTTCGAAAGTCCAGTTTCATAGATTAGATGTTCGGGTTTTTGCAGCTCTATCTGCAGGCGCGGAGCGTCACGCGTATCATGGACGGGAAGCATGGACGAACTACCCATTTATGAATCCAGGCGCCATGCCAAGGGACTCTGGCAGCGGTACCTCGTGTATCGCGATCGGATCGAGCTCCGCACGCTCTTTGGCCGCTTTCGCATCAAGATGCAGGACATCGAAGACATCAGCGTGTCCCCGTCTTTAATGGCGCTGATGCGCAAGGGACAAATTGGAAAGGCGGCAGAGCTGCGGGCGGTGAAGGCGGACATGGCGGATTTCGTCGAGCACGTGACGCTGCGCACCAAAACTGGAGTTATCCGCAACTTCAGATTTACGCCGGAAGACCCTGCCGAATT
>JBGGMI010000053.1:0-33193 GCA_041288075.1 Fimbriimonas sp. | reverse complement strand
GAGAAGAGTGTGCCAAAGGCGATGCCTGCGAGGTTCATTCTGTCTCCTCCTTGTGGGCTTCGATCTTGTCCAAGCCTTCCTGGAACTCGTTCAGGAACTCACGCACGGCTTCGAGTTTGAATAGCATCACACCCTTGTGGATCGGGTGGCGCATGATCATCACTTTGTCGCCGGGGTTGAATCCGATGTCCGCCCGGGCTTCTGCGGGGATGACGATTTGCCCGCGCTCGCCTACGGTGGACGTTCCGTAGAAGGCATCGGAGAATCCGGCGCAGCCTCTCTCTTTCTCACTTTTCATACTTTTCATACACAGCATACCAGGGCTTCCTTGCAATAGTCCAACTGTTTTTTTTTTGTAGGAACGAAAGGGAGACTCTGGCCGTTGCAGACGCTGAGTCCTTTTTGCTTGTGAATTTTAGGCGCGCAAGGTACAACCAGCCATGCCCTTCGGCTCCCTCGCCCTTGCTCTGATTGGCGCTCAGCAAATGTCCACGGCCTCCCGATTCGAACTTACCGCACCCCTTCCCACCGTTCCGGCCGTGATGCTCGACACCTATGCCACCGGGGTGGGAGTTGCACAGCAATTCGCCCGCTCGAAGGGTCTGCAGGCTCGGATCCTGTGGATTGATGCCACTGCCAACTTGGACCGCTACAACACGGACGAGAAGATTTCGGCGCTGGTGAAGAAGATCAAGGAGACCGGCTTCAATACGATTGTCTTCGATGTGAAGCCAATTTCTGGGCACGTCGTGTACCCAAGCAAGCTGGCCCCCAAGCTAACGGAATGGCGTGGCAAGACCATGGATGCTGCCTTCGATCCTTTGGCTGGTTTCGTGCGAGAGGCGAAGGCATCGGCTATCACGCTCTTCGTCAGTCTTAACGCGTTCAGCGAGGGGCATCGGATGTTTCTGATTGGGCCAGGGTATGCCAAACCGGAGCAGCAGACGGTGCTTTACGAATCGAGTCCGGTGCTGCGCATCAATGGCCAGGTGATGGCGGTCGCTGCGAAGACCAACACCCTTCAGGATGGAGCGGTTTCGATCTTCACGACGCCCACTTCCCTGCCGGCGGCGACGGAAGACAGCTTCACCGTCACCGTGAAGAAGGATGGGCGCGTGCATGATGGCTTCCAATACGGCGGCCCGGATACGCCAGTGCCGACGATTCCCACTGGGGGCTTTGCGCTTTACGGCAAGGGAGCGGCGGCGGAGTATTTGAAAGAACAGGTGAACCCAGGATCTAAGCTGGAGATCGATAGCCAGGAGGTTTACGTTCCGATTAACCAGCGGCCCGAGCAGCAGTATCCGCTGATGATGAACCCGAACGATCCGGCGGTGCAGCAATATGCGCTGGATGTGGTGAAGGAGGTTGTTGGCACTTACGACGTTCAGGGAGTGATCTACGACGATCGGCTGCGGTATGCGGGCATGAACGCCGACTTCAGCGACCTCACCCGAAGGCTTTTCGAGCAGTCCTTGGGCAAGCCGGTGAGTTGGCCTGACGATGTGTTTCGCTGGACTTACAACTACGATCTGACGCGGGGGATGCGGCCGGGCAAGTATTACGACCAGTGGATAGCGTGGCGAGCTTCGACGATGCAGAGCTACGTCGAGAAGGTGCGGCACACGGTTGCTGCGACGAGGCCGGGAACGCAGTTCGGAGCTTATGTCGGCTCTTGGTACGGCGAGTATCCGCGCATTGGGCACAACTATGCTTCGCCGCTGGCTGAAGCCGGCTTCTGGTTCATGACGCCAAACTACCGCAAGACCGGGACGGCTCCTTTGCTCGACTTTCTCATCACGGGTGCCTACTATCCGACGGCGACGGTCTTCGATGCAATGGTGAAGGGGCGGGAGATTGGGAATACCGTGGAATCTGCGGGGACCTTGACGAATCGCCTGGTGCGCGACACGAGTTGGACCTACGCCGGCATTTCGCTCATCGACTTCAAGGACAATCCCGATGGGCTCCTGGATGCTTTGCAGGCGGCGTGCGGAGCCACACAAGGCGTGATGGTCTTTGACTTGTCACACGACATCGAGCCAATGTGGCCCGTGTTTGCTCAGGCTTTCGCGCAGCCAAGAACGGCGCCGCATGACCGGCGGGAAGTGCTTGCTTCGGTGCGTGCGAGACGGGCGCTGATGGACAAGCAAGGGGTGAAAGATCCGCCAATTATCATCGCCGCCGGATCTTCTGGCACGGGGCACTGAACAATCGTTTCTCGCATTCGTATGGACATAGCAACTTGAGTCGGCGTTAGATCGACAACTAGGTCCATATATGGCGATGGCCCGTCTAGGTGGGAGCCTCGGCGGGTCTTTCTTTGCGTGAAGGGAGGGCCGGAGGATCGGAGGTTGGGAAGATCGGAGGGCCGGACGGTGCGTGCAAGCGGCCTAAATCGAAAACGCAACGTGTTAGTTCCTCCCCTCTTCTCGATCCTCCCGTCATCCGGCCCTCTCATCCTCCCAACCTGGTACCTTAGGCCGTGCGCTCCTTTCGACGCACCCTTAGCTTCCTTCGGCCCTACCGTGGCCGGGTGATTCTTGCCGTCGTCATGACGCTGCTCGTCACCCTGCTGCAGGTCGTTCCACCCAGGCTGTATCAAGCTGCCATTGACCTGGCAATCGATCCTGCGCTAAAGGCCCGGGCGGCACTCGGAACGCTGCAGGCGGGTTCTGCAGAAGCCATCCGCCTCCGCTATCTTGCCGAGCATCAGGCACCGACCACGCTAGCAATTGTTGCGATCAGCCTGATGCTGGTGATCCTGCTGCGGAATGTGTTTAGCTACATCAATTCCTATACCGTCACATGGATCGGGCACCGCTTCGTTTTCGACCTGCGGTTTGCCACGTGGAGGCACCTCCAGAGGCTCTCGCTGGCGTTCCACAACCAGACCCAGACTGGCAAGATCATGGCCCGGGTGACAGCGGACATCGAGCTGATCCAAAACCTGATTCAGGGCCAGCTCGTCACCTTCATCAGCGATCTGGTGACCCTCATCGCCGTTTTCGCCCTGCTGTTCTTTCTGGACTGGCGCCTGGCCACAGCGATCCTGATACTCGTGCCGTTCTACGTGGTCAGCTACATGTCGTTCCTCAAGCACATCCGCGAGACCAGCAACGAACAGAGGCGGCTTTACGACGAGATGCTAGGGCCGCTAGCGGAGAAGATCGCTGGGATCGCGGTGGTCAAGGCGTTCGTGCGGGAATCTCACGAGCGGGACAACTTCATGAAGAGCGTGCGCAAGAAGTTTGCGGTCGACATGCGGCAGGTGCATCTGAACCGACGGCTCGGCGTCATCTCCGCGGTTATCAGCGCTCTGGGTACCGGAACCGTTTATGCTTTCGGCGGCTATCTTGTACAGAACGGCGAGATGACGACGGGAACGCTTGTCGCCATGACGTTCTACATCGGCTTCATCTTCAACCCGGCGGTACGTGTTATCGACTTCAACACCTCGCTCCAATGGGCAGTCTCAGCCATGGACCGGGTTTTTGAGACGCTCGACACGCGACCGGATATCGCTGACAAAGCAGATGCTCTACCGCTGCCTTCCGTGCAAGGCGAAGTCTGGTTCGACCAGATGATGTTCCAATACGTCGAGGGGCAGCCGGTGCTTCACGATATCGACCTCCGCGTTCGCGGAGGCGAGGTGGTGGCGATCGTCGGCCATACGGGAGCCGGAAAGACCACGCTCATGAACCTTCTGATGCGGTTCTACGATCCGACGGAGGGCGCGGTGAAGATCGATGGGTACGACTTACGAGAGGTGCGGCTGGAGACACTTCGACGGCAAGTGTCTATGGTTGCGCAGGAAAACGTGCTCTTTTCCGTCAGCATCGCGGAGAACATCCGCTACGGAAACCATGATGCGACGCAGGCGGACGTGGAAGCCAGCGCGCGCATCGCCGACCTGCACGACTTCATCCTGACCCTGCCAGACGGCTACGACACTATGATCGGCGAGGATGGCATCAAGCTTAGCGGAGGGCAGAAGCAGCGGCTGGCGCTTGCCCGCGCGCTCGTCACGAATCCGAAGATTCTTATTCTCGACGACGTGACGAGCGCTCTGGATGGCGAAACTGAAGCGCGAGTGCAGGATTCCCTGAAGCTCGTGATGGAGGGGCGTACCACCTTCATCATCGCTCACCGCCTCTCGTCTGTCGTCGACGCAGACCGAATCGTCGTGATGGATCACGGGCGGATCGTGGACATCGGGCAACACGAGGAGCTTTCGAAGAAGCCGGGACTTTATCGATCCCTCTACGAAGATCAGTTCAGGAGCGCACTGGAAGCCAAAGTAGCTTAAACGGTGCCCCTTTTGCATTTACCTGGAAACTGCTCTCGGAGAGAACTTTTGCAGTTGACAAGAATAGCAACGGGTTGTAAGATGTCGTAGCCGTTCATCAGGTTCGTCCTTTCGGGAGAGCAGGTTAGATCGAAGTGCCCGGCGTCACACTTTTGCCCCGGCAGGATCTACTTGAACAACTTAACTGGCATTCGCGGCTCCTTTTTCGACTTTATCGACGACCCCTGGAAATACGTAGGCAAGGAAGAGGAATCCGCCCGCTTCTTCGCTGACGGGCTTCTCGTGATGGAAGCCGGCAAAGTCAAGGATTTCGGCTCCTTCGCTGACCTCTCTGGCAAGTATCCCAACCTCGAGATCACGCACATCAAGGATCGGCTGATCCTCCCCGGCTTCATCGATTGCCACATCCACGTGCCGCAGACCCGAGTAGTCGGCGCGTTCGGCGAGCAGCTCCTCCCCTGGCTTCTCAACTGGATCTTCCCCGAAGAGCTGAAGTACAAGAATCGCGAATACGCGCTCGAAGGCACCACGCACTTCTTCAACGACATCCTGGCATCCGGAACCACCACCTGCCAGGCATTCACTACCAGTTCGCCCGTTTCCACAGAAGTGTTTTTTGAGGAAGCCACGAAGCGAAATATGAGAGTCATCAGCGGCCTTACTGGCATCGACCGCATGGCGCCTGAGGAGTTCTGCAACACCCCGGAAGAGTTTTACGAGGACAGCAAGGCGCTTATCGAGCGTTACCACAATCAGGGCCGCAACCTGTACGCCATCACCCCGCGGTTCGCCTACGGAGCTTCAGTTGAGCTGATGGAGTCCTGCCGGCGCTTGAAGAAAGAGAATCCGGATTGCTGGGTCAACACCCACATCTCGGAGAATCCAACGGAGATTTACGGCGTGCTCCGGCTCCATCCGGACTGTAGCGACTACCTGAACGTGTACGAGAAGTACGAGTTGGTCGGCCGCAAGTTCTCTGGCGGACATGGTGTCTGGCTCTCCAATAGCGAGTTCCACCGAATGCACGTGGCGGACGCGTCGATCACCTTCTGCCCCTGTTCGAACCTGTTCCTTGGCAGCGGCCTCTTCAGACTCGGAAAGGCGACCGATCCCGAGCAACGGGTGAAGATGTCCTTCGGCACAGACATGGGTGGCGGCAACCGATTCTCGATGCTGAACGTGCTCGACGACGGCTACAAAGTCGGCATGTGCAACAACACGCTGCTCGACGGCAGCGTCGATCCTTCTCGCGAGGACAAGCCGGAGGCCGAGCGCAACAAGCTCTCGCCCTATCGAGCATTCTGGTCGATCACCTTGGGTGGTGCAGAAGGGCTGTACATCGACGACAAGATCGGCAACTTCGCGGTTGGTAAGGAGTGCGACTTCGTGGCACTCGACTGGAACGGCGGTCCTTTGGGAATGGCCTGGCACCAGTCGGTCATCGTCGACGAGAGCGGGCCCCAAACCAAGAAGCAGGCTGCCGATCTTCTGTTCAGCATCATGATGGTCGGCGACGACCGATGCGTCGACGAGACCTGGGTCATGGGCAAGAGACTCTATAAGAAAGGCGTTGGATAATTCGGCCCTAAGCACAACACCCGTCGCGCTCATCATCCAAACGCGAGTTTCGGATGAAGGCGCGCCGGCGTACGCAGCCTGGCAGACAAACGTTGGCCAGCTTCTTGCTCAACGCAAGGGTTTCCTGGGCCAGCAAGTGGTTGCGCCCACACCTCCGGCACAGGTCGATTGGATCGTCATCCAGCGCTTCGCATCGCTTGAAGATGCCAGGTCGTGGATGCAGTCCGACACCTTGCACGATTCACTCTCCCGGATTCGGGACTACTTCGTCGGCAACGACGACATGTACCTCCGCAGCGAAGCGCCCTCGAAGACAGATCCCGTTACCGCTTTGATATCCTGCAAGGTGGCTCCCGAGTTGGAGGAAGGTTTTCAGCAATGGGAGATGGAGGCATTCCGTGTTGAGGCGAACGCTCCTGGTTTCATCGGTCACCGACTGCAGAGGCCGGTGCCCGGCGTTCAGGATGACTGGATCATCGAACTCACCTTTGATAGCAACTCGAGCTTGGATCGGTGGCTAAGCTCATCCGAGCGCGCGGCTCTCCTGAAATCGGGTCAAGAGTATCAGGGAGATGTGCGGGTCAGAAGAGGGACTTACGGGTTCGAATTCTGGGCTCGAGACGCGTCTCAGCCTGCTCCAAGCACTCTATGGATTTTTAAGAGCAACTTGCTTGCCCTACTGGTTCTTTATCCGACGGTCTATCTTTGGGGCTACTTGATCAGTCACCCATTCATCGACACAAAAGGCGCTCCGGTCTGGCTGTCGCTGTTTCTAGGGAATGCCTTCAGCACTCAGTTCCTGGGGTTTATCGCTGTGCCGTGGATATTCAAGGTTTTTGATTTCTGGCTGAACGGCAAACTTGGTGAAGACAAAGAACCAGTAGGGTGGCTGCTTATCCTTGTACTGTATGCGTTGTCAATGGCCGGATTCGCTTTCATTCTCAAGCTGCCGCCCCTGAGTTTTGGTTAAAAGAATGAGCACTTTCAAGGGCGAATGGTTTACCGCTGACGACCCCGGTTTCAAGGCGGCTGCTCACGGTCAGCTTTGGAACCAGCTTCGGCCGACACGGATGCCGGAGATCGTTGCGCGTGTGGTCGATGACCAGGACGTGATCTACGCCGTCAACTATGCACGCGAGCATGGCTTGAAGGTGGTGGTGCGCGGCGGCGGGCACAACTGGTGCTGCCCTTCTCTGCGAGACGGCGGCTTGCTGATCGATCTCTCGCGCATGATACGAATCCTCTCCATCGACGCAGACGCGCGGCTGGCGGTCGTCGAGCCGATCGTTAGCAACCGCGAGATCATCGCTGCCTTGAAGCCGTATGGCCTCGCTTATCCCACTGGCCATTGCCCGGAAGTGAAGATGAGCGGATACCTTCTTAGTGGTGGCATGTCCTGGAACCACGGGGTATGGGGTCCAGGGGTCGGAAGCGTCGAGGCGATCGAGATGGTTACCGCGGAGGGGAAGCTGATCACCGCCGACCGTGAGCAGAACCGCGACCTCTTCTGGGCTGCCCGCGGGGCAGGGCCTGGATTCTGCGCGATTTGCGTGCGGTATCACCTGCGGCTCTATGAACTGCCGAAGACGATTGCATGCAGCCTGTACTATTTCCCTGCCGAAGACATCGTGAGCATTGCTGATTGGCTCGGCCCGCTTGCGGATCGACTCACTCCAAACGTGGAGCTCAGTTTGTGGATGGTCGCAGCTCCCGACCACCTCAAGGAGCACGGCAAAGTAAGCCTGGTAACGGCTACCGTCTTCGCCAACTCTCAAGAAGACGCGGAGGAGGCAGTGAGGCCATTAGAAGGCGCTCCGATGATGGACCGATGCCTATCGCGTTCGTTCGCCTGCCCGAGCAGCTTCGAGGAAATCTTTGATGCCTCGGGAGCTTTGTGGCCGAGCGGTCTGCGTTGCAATGTGGATGCAATGTTCTCGAACGCGAGCCTCTCTGATGTTTTTGAGTCCGTTCGCGAGCACTACCTCTCCGCCCCGAGACGAGCGGTGCTGATGTTTGCAGTTTATACGGGCGGAAGCGCACCGGCTCCTCCATCGGATGCGGCATTTTCGGTGACCGGGAAGCTCTATGGAGGTCCCTGGACCATGTGGGACGAACCATCGGAAGACGCTGCCGGAATTGCGTGGCACGATCGTTGCGTCGCCTTGCTCGAGCCGCTCATGCATGCGCACTACGTCTCAGAAACCGATACGGCGGGACACCCTGAATTCATCAAGAAGGCTTACGCGTCTGACAACTTGGCCCGCATCGAACAGATACGTCAGCAGCGTGACCCAGACGCATTGTTCTTCGACTATCGCGAAGGCCTCGGGTAAGTCAGTCTGCCGATTGTGGGCGAATGTGCCTCCATTGCAGGTGCATCCCTAGAATTACTACAAAAAGACGTACCACTGCGTCTACATCAACTCGCCGGAAGCTGGAGTTTATTGCTATTCCCACAGTTTTCCCATCAAATGGGATTAATTCCCATATTTGTCCCACTATAATGGATGGCAAGTGACAGGAAAGGGACCAGGAGGGTCGGTTCTGACACAACGGGAAGGGCGAGGGCTTCAACCCAGATTCGGTGGACGGCTAAGCATGGATGCGATACCCCGTCCACTACACCTGCCAAGGCACAGAAGGAAAGGACCATGCTCGATGATAGCAGTTCGGGTTCCCAATTCAAGCCGCTTCTTGGCACGGATGAGGCGACGATCGACGATAAGGGCCGCATCCTTGTCGGCAAAAAGAAGCGGGAGCGTCTTGGTGACAACTTCGCGATGGCGTTTAGCGAGAGTGGTTGTCTTGCTGCCTATCCGGAGCGAACGTTTCGAAAGATTTGTAACGATTTGGAGTCCAGTCCGAACATCAATCTGGGGCGTCTTCAATACGCTCGGTTGGTGATGGGTACAGCGGATGATGAACTGAGCTTCGATGGGCAAGGGCGGGTAGTAGTCCCGCAGAAGCTTCGAGAGCTTGGCAAACTAGTAGACAAGGTTGTGCTGGTTGGAGCTTATGATCGATTAGAGATTTGGGCAAAGGCAGAGTGGGATAAGTACGTAGAAGATCCGGATGGCTATGGACGGCAACGGATAGAAGCGATCAATAAAGCGCTGCAAACGATGAAGAGTTAGAGGAACGATATGCTCGCGCAAGGAAGGCTGCAAAACTGGGCACACGGAAGTGCCCACCACACTCCGAGCAATCGGCTGCCTTCCATCGGGCACCGCATTCAAGCGATTTTCAGGGTCATGGAGAGGATGGTTATGCGGCACGACCCCGTAATGGTTCGCGAGATTCTGGACGTCTTTGCTCTCAAGCCGGGCGACGTCGTGGTAGACGGCACGCTCGGTTTGGGCGGACACTCGCTTAAGTTCGCTGAGCAGGTCTGGCCGACCGGGACCGTTCTGGGCATGGACTGGGATGCGAAGATGCTTGCCGAAGCGCACAAGCGGCTTGCCTCCGCCGAAGACGTGAAGGTCATCTTTGCGAACGACGACTTCCGGAACATGCGTCAGCATCTGGAGGCGCATGGTCTCAAACCCAACGCGATACTTCTAGACCTGGGACTCAATCTTGCACAGATCGAAGATCCAGAGCGGGGCATCGCCTTCTCCACCGGAGGGCCGCTGGACATGCGGATGGATCGCACGGGAGGAGATACCGCGGCTTCCCTGCTCAATAGGCTGAGCCCGGTCGAGATCGAGAAGATTTTGTTCGAGTTCGGGGATGAGCGGTGGGCGCGCGCGATTGCAAAGCAGATTGTCGAGCGACGGCGAAACGATCCGCTGCGAACCACCCAAGACTTGGTGGATTGCGTGTTGGCGGCCATTCCTCCGGGAGCGAGAGACAAGCGGATTCATCCGGCCACAAGAACCTTCCAGGCCGTGAGGATTGCCGTCAATCGCGAGCTCGAAGGTTTGGATGAGGCATTTCGCGAGGCGGCTAACTCGCTAGCTCTGGGAGGGACCCTCGCGGTATTGAGCTACCACTCCGGTGAAGACCGGATCGTTAAGCACGCATTTCGCGATCTGGCGAGTCAGGGCTTTGAAGACCTATTCAAAAAGCCTGTGCAGCCGGCCGAGGACGAGATTCGAGCAAATCCACGGAGCAGGAGCGCCAAGTTGAGGGCGATTCGCCGGGTGGCTGAGAACTAACAATTTGCATGGATGCTGACTCGGTCACGGATTGACCGGCACAGACATTCAAGGGAGAGGAGAGATCAAGGAATGAGCGCACTACTAGAAAAGCCACGGACCGGCGGGAAGCAGACCCTTCCACGCCCAGAGATTGCACGCAAGCCGGCAGTAAAGCCTGAGCTGAAGATTCGGGCACGCATTATCCAAAGGAAGCGGCCCAACCATGGCCCGGTCATCGTCGGTAAGTGCCTGATGTTCGTAACGCTGCTCGGAATCACGTTCATGGTGAGCAGCTTCACGGGTCAGTTGCTGCTCGAGGGAGCTCGGCAAGAGCGGATGGAGGCGAAGCGGCGGGCGAACGATGCGAAGCAGGCGGAGGAAGTGCTTGCGGCGAAGCTCCGTACCCTCGTAAGCGCGGGTGGGATCGAGGATTGGGCGCTTTCGCACGGCTTCGTGGCACCAGAGTCGCAGATCGAAGAGAAGGCAAAGACGCGAGGGCTCCTTGCCAGCCGATAATCCGAAACGGCTTCGCTATGCGAGCATGGGCGTTGGTGCCATGTTCGTGCTGGCCGCTCTCAGCCAGGCGAAACTACAGATTCTCGAGCGGGAGAACACGATCGAGCTCGCAAATGCCACGAAGCGCTTCACGCTGCGAAAGATTGACAAGGCTCGTCGCGGAAGTATCTTTTCCAGCGATGGCAAACCGCTGGCACAGGACGCGAATGCCTACGAGTTGACCGTGCAATTTGCAAGAGTGCCGAAGAGCGATGCATTCTTCTTGGACCTTGCGAACGCGACAGGCATTGCCGCGAGCGAGTTCTCCTCGATCGCAGAGTCCGGTGCAAAGTCCAAGACGTGGGACGATGCGGTTTCCTCCGACCGAGCCGAAGCGATCAGCGAAGTCAAGACGAAGTGGCGAGCCGACGGCGTTTCCTTGAAGGCAGCCGCAGACCGGGAGTACCCGCTGGGCGAGGCCGCTTCGTGTGTGGTTGGCGTCGTTCGAGAGCAGAGCCAGGTTGTCAAAGGCACGGGCGTGAACGGCATCCCTCCAAGGTTCGAGCGAGGCGTGGCCGCGACGGGCCTGGAGAGTTCTCGGAATGATTTGCTGACCGGCCAAGATGGCGTTCGTGTCGGACTCACCGATCGGGACGGAGCGTTTCTCCCGATGCGTATGGAGGACGAAGGCAAGGCTCGCATCGATGGCAAGGCTATCACCCTAACGATCGATTCCGACCTTCAAGACTTCGCAACCCAGGCCATCAAGAAGGCCGTGGAAGAGCACGACGCGGAAAACGGCGTCGCCATCGTGATCACGCCGGGTGAGGGCGACATCCTTGCGATGGCGAATTGGCCCTCCTTTGATCCGAATGGGCATATCCAGGGCGAGTTTGGCTACAACCCCGCGTATATGGCGCAGCTCGAACCAGGCTCGACGTTTAAGATTTTGACGCTGGCGAAAGCCATGGACGAAGGCAAAGTCGATCTCAATAGCATCGTCCAGTGCCGAGGTGTGCTGAGCGTCACGGCCAAGGGCAAGCCGGTGCACTGCGACTCTCACCACGGCAATCGGGCGCACGGAACGACCGACTCGATCAAGGCCATCGCCAAGAGCTGTAACGTCAGCGCGGCGACGTGGGCGCTTCGAGTTGGGAGGCCACAGATGATCGACTACATTCAGAAGCTCGGGCTGCTGAAGAGGACCGGTATCGGAGGAACGAAGGAAGCCCGTGGTCTTTTCCGCTTTGACGAGTACGCTCAGACGCTGCAGCTCGCGCATGTGGGCTTCGGGCAATCGATCACCTGCACGCCGCTTGGTCTAGCCAGTGCTTTTTCGATGCTCGGCAACGGTGGAACGCTAGTGCCGCCGAGATTGATCAAGAAGGTCGGCGACGAAGAGCTGCCAGTCGGCCCTGGTGAGCGGATCTTGAAAGAAGAAACGGTTGACAAGATGGTGACATGCCTCGAATCGGTCATCGAATCCGACTCCGGCACCGGAAAGGATCTGCGAATCCCCGGCTATAGGCTCGGCGGAAAGACGGGCACGGCTCAAAAGGTCGGCTCAGGCGTCAAGGGATATGTCTCGAACTTCATCGGATTCGTCCCGGCTCGGAACCCTCGCGCCGTCGTACTGGTGATGGTCAACAATCCGAAGAAGGGCTACTACGGCGCGACGGTAGCGGGTCCGGCATTCAAGGAGATCGCGAAGCAAGTTATCAGACATTTCAACATTCCCCCCTCGGTAACCTCGAAAGCGGGGCAATGAGGTTTTCGGAGATCTTCTCGCAGGCTGGGGTGACACCTATCGCCCTTGCCGGCGATGCGGAGGTCACCTCGATGGTGATGGACACCCGCCGGCTCTCAGCCGGCGGGCTGTTCGTTTGTATGCCGGGAACCACGACCGACAGCCATTCTTACCTGGCCCCGGCCGTTTCGGCGGGCGCGGTGGCTGCTATCGTCTACTCGGCCGACGGATTCGCGGAGGCTACTCGGCTGGGCTTGGCTGCGGCGCAACTGCCCAGCTCGAAACAGGAATTTGCGGATGTCATCTGGCGCGTGTGCGATGCATTTTTCGAGCATCCGACGCGGGAGATGAAGGTCGTCGGTGTGACCGGAACCAACGGAAAAACCACTACCGCCTGGCTCATTCGGGACACTTTACAGGCTTTGGGAGTGAAGGCGGCCTATCTCGGCACGCTCGGGTTTCAACTGCCCGGCGAGGAACGAGAGCTCGCGAATACGACGCCTTTCGCGGTCGATTTGTATAATCTTCTTGCCGAAGCCCGTGACAAAGGAGTCGAAGCGCTGGCGATGGAAGTTTCTTCGCACGCCTTGAAAGAGCGACGAGTGGAAGGCGTTGAATTCGATGTCGGCGTGTTTACAAACCTCACGCAAGACCACCTCGACTACCACGGCTCGATGGAGGATTACGAGGCTTCCAAGCGTCGCCTATTCCTGGAATTACCCAGTCAGACCGAAAAGCATTTCGTTGCCGCGCTGAACATGGATGACACCGGAGCCGCTTCCCTCGCGCACGACTTTGAGGGCAAGAAGGTGCTCTATGGGGCTGCGGACTGTTCGTACGACCTAGGCCTCGAGAGCGTGTCGGTTGCTGTGGATCGGATTACGGGCCGAATGTGCGCCGGATCGACAGAAGTCGATTTCGAGGCTCAACTGGGCGGCTCCTACAATGTGGAGAATCTGCTCTCTGCCACGGCAGCACTGATGGGCCTCGGCTACGAGTTGGGCTACATCGCAAACGCGCTCAGCGAGGCGATACCGGTACCCGGACGATTCGAGGCGGTCCCCAACGGGGCAGGCATCGGCATCCTCGTCGACTACGCCCACACCCCCGACGCGCTCGAAAAGCTTCTCGATGCCGTGAAGCCGCTGACGAAGGGCCGAGTGATCACCGTATTCGGCTGCGGCGGAGATCGAGATCGGACGAAGCGGCCGAAGATGGCTCTAGCCGCCAGTGAGCGAAGCGATGTGACGGTTGCTACGAGCGATAACCCACGCACGGAAGATGCTCAGGCGATCCTGGACGAGGTGCTCACGGGGATTCAGGCTGGACGCGAATCGATAGCGATTATCGATCGAGGCGAAGCGATCTCACACGCGGTCTGCATTGCCCGGCCCGGAGATGTCGTCGTCATCGCAGGCAAGGGCCACGAGAACTATCAGATCATCGGGCGCACCAAATATCCGATGGACGACCGGGAGTTAGCACGACGAGGTCTGGAGGCAAGAGCTGCGGCCGCTTAGCACCGACCGATTGGCCGAGCTACTCGGAGGAGAACTGGATTCGCCTCGGCAGGCGCTTGTGTACGGATTCGCTACCGACCACCGGCAGATCAAGGCCGGCGACGCCTTCCTCGCGATCAAGGGCGCGAACTTCGATGGCCACGAGTTTGCTCAACAGGCATTCAAAGCAGGAGCCGTGGTCGTCATCGCCGAGAGACCGGTGGCGGCACCACACATCCTTGTCTCGAACCTGGTGGAGGCGCTCGCGAGGTTCGCACGAGAGCTTCGATCCGGCTTTGATGGTCCGGTAATCGGCATCACGGGCAGTGCGGGAAAGACCACCACCAAGGAATTCCTCGCCTCGGCGCTGTCACCTCTCGGCAAGATTCTGAAGACCGAAGGCAACAAGAACACCGAGTACACCGCGCCGCTTATGTGGGCTTCCCTCGAGCCGGACACGAAGGTTGTCGTCGTCGAGATGGCGATGCGCGGCTTCGACCAGATCGCACATCTAGCCTCCTTTGCTTCGCCCGACATGGGCCTAATCACGAACGTTGGGTACGGACACATGGAGATGGTGGAGTCGCGGGAAGGGATCGCGAGGGCCAAAGGCGAACTCCTCTGCGCGCTACCCGAGGACGGAACGGCGATTCTGTGGGCGGAAGACGACTATGTCTCCACCTTGCGCGAAATGGCCGGTCCCCGAAAGGTGCTCACCTTTGGCACTAGCGAGACAGCCGATTGCCGAATCGAGTCCTACGAGCCCCTCGATTGGCAAACTGCCCGCGTTGTTGGGAAGGTAGATGGACTTGCTTGGGAGGCCAAGATTCCTGTCCTCGGACGTCATATCGCCCTGAACGCAGCAGCTGCCGTACTAGCGGCTTACCTGGTCGGAGTCGAACCTGCGGAGGCGGCGAATCATATTCATGAGGCAAAGCTTCCACCCATGCGAATGGAGCTGCGCGAGTTTAATGGAGCAACGGTTCTGCTGGACAGCTATAACGCGAGTCCACCCGCGGTTCTGGCGGCAATCGAAGCGCTCGGCGAAATGAAGGTCGACGGCAGAAGATTTGCTGTGATCGGTGAGATGAAGGAGCTTGGCGAGCACACCGAAAGGCTCCATCGCGAAGTCGGCCAACTCTTGGGCCATGCGAACCTAGATCAGGTGCTGTTCTATGGTGAGCCAATGGCGACATTCGCTCGAGAGGAGGCTGTAAGCGCAGGACTACCGGACAAAAACGCTCAAATCGCCTACTCGATCCAAGATGTCAGAAGGTTCTTGGAGCAACTGTGGCCCGGGGACGCGGCGCTTGTCAAAGGCAGCCGGGCACTTGAGCTAGAGAAAGCTCTGGAGTTGGCAGAATGATGATCAATTCCTCCTTCTATATCGGCGCATTTTGGCTGGCTTTTGGGGTGGCGGCGGTCTTTGCGTGGCCCGTTTACAAGATGCTTCTGGCCCTGCAATCTCGACAAACCGTGAGCGCCTTCGCACCGGAAACACATCAGGTGAAACAGGGTACGCCCACGATGGGGGGTCTTATCATCGTCGCGGGAGTGCTTCCCGTCCTCATCTGGCACATTCTGCTTCCTGCATTCAGGGGTTTTGGAGACAAACCATACTCGAATGGCTCTTCAGAGTGGTCTGTGGCAGCACTCGTGGTCTTTTTGGGTTTTGCCTTAATTGGGTTCACGGATGACTTCCTCGTGCCCCGGCTCTTTCCAGGTACTCGCGGCTTAGGGTGGAAGCAGAAACTGCTGATGCAAGTTGTTGTGGGGGCCGTGGCAGCGTGGCTTCTGACGGGTGCTTTCGGTGTCGCAGCAGCTTGGACTCTGTTCACGGTCCTGTTCTTTGCCAACGCCTTCAACTTTGTCGACGGACTGGATGGATTGGCCGCAACGGTGCTACTCTCGCTGGCGTCCGGACTCATGATCCTCGGCAGTATTCGCGGCTACAACACCCTGCAAGCGCCGGCAATGATGGCGCTGGCGGGGGCTACGATTCCATTCCTCTTCCTCAATGCGCCGCCTGCCAAGCTCTTCATGGGCGATGTGGGCTCCCTTCCAATTGGCGCACTCCTTGGTCTCGCCGTTTCTTGGCTGGCTTTCATTCCAGGACACGCCTTGGGCAACTTGGTGAGTGATGCCGAGATGCTTGCATCTCTCGCCATTCTCAGCCTGGTGATGGTGGCGGAAATCGTACCGGTCCCGCTTCAAATCTTCTGGGTAAAGGTCTTCAAGAAGCGTCTCTTTCCTTACACCCCGATACACCATGCTTTTGAAAAGGCGGGCTGGAAAGAGACCAGGGTCGTCGCCTTGTTCGCTCTCATCCAGTTCATTTTGATGATGCTCGCCATCACCATGCCCGCCCTGAGTGCAAACGCGCGGACGGAGTTTTGAAGGGTCGCAACATCGCCGTTGTTGGTCTCGGAAGGAGCGGCCTTGCCATCGCCACAGCCGCACTGGAACTCGGGGCGCGGCCTGTTGTCTTTGATCAAACCACGGAGGAGAAGCTTTCGAAGCGGGAGCTGGTGGACGAGGCACGAGCACGTGGGATCGAGCTCGTGCTTGGTTACTCACCCTCGTCTCATTGGTTTTCTCTTCCCGACTTTGAACCGGACCTGGTGGTGACCAATCCGGCAGTTCCCAAGTGGCATGCCGGGCTAGCCGAGGCGGTGTCGCGTGGCACGGAGGTGATCAGCGAGATCGAGTTCGCGTACCGGATCAGCAAGGCTCCGATTGTGGCGATCACCGGCACGAACGGAAAGAGCACGACGACCGTGATGACCTATCTTTGCCTGCAAGCCTGCGGAATCGACGCGGTCCTCTGCGGCAACATCTTCGGCTCCGGCTACCCAGAAATTCCTTTAACCGAGGCGGCGCTTCATGCCACATCTGATCAAGTATTAGTAGCAGAAGTTAGCTCTTTCCAGCTCGAATGGATCAACCGCTTCCGACCTCGCGCGGCCGCCATAACCAACATCAGCCCCGACCACCTGGATCGCTATGACAGCTTTGAGGCGTATGCGGCCACGAAGACGCGCATCTATGACTTTCAAGGCGACGGCGATTTCGCGGTGTTCGGAAGCCTTGAAGCATTGCGTTTGCATGGGCGCGGAGTCGCAAATCCGCTGGTCGTGGGACGAGACGCCCGAGTGGTAGCAGACTCCATCGAGCTTCTTGGGAAGCAGCTCCCGAAGGCACAACTTAGGTTCGCCGAGGAGCACAATTATCTGAATGCCGCAATGGCCGCGCTCCTATCGTTTGGCATCCTGGCATCGAGAAAGGTAGGAGAGGTCGAATGCATTTTTGAAGGACTTCGGCAGTTTAGTGGGCTTGCACACCGAATGGAGCGGTTGGGCTCAAAAAACGGAATCGAGCTCATCAACAATTCGATGTGCACCAACCCCGCCGCGGTCGTAAACTCCGCGCGAAACCTGCCGCCCACCGTTCATATCCTGCTTGGCGGGACGAATAAGAGGCTCGATTTTGAGCCACTGAGGCAGTTCCTCTCCGACTCCGGCAACACGGCCTACATTTTTGGCTCCGATGCGGCGGATTTGAGCAAGATGCTTGCGGGAAACTTCAAAACATGCCGTACAATGGAAGAAGCTTTTAAGGCTGCCACGGAACAGGCGAAGCCCGGCGATACGATCATGCTTGCACCAGGATGTGCCAGCACCGATCAATTCCGCGACTTCAGGCACCGTGGCGACGTCTTCAAGGCTGTTGCCATGGAGTGGCTGAATCAGTGAACCGCGCGAAGCATTACGATCCGATCCTGTTTGGGCTCACCGCCCTCGTGACCTTGCTAGGCCTTCTCTTCATCCTCGATGCCGGGTATGCCCGGTCGTTGGCTGAGGGAAGGGGATATCTGCCAAAGGAATTCACGCAGCAGCTCATGTTCCTTGGCTTCTCGGGTGTTGCCTACTGGATTGTTGCAAGATTTCATGCGGAAAGGTGGCTAAAAGCAGCCGGGATCATCTGGTTCCTGAGCCTCGCCTCCTTGATTGCCGTCGAAGTAGTCGGAACGACGATGAACGGCGCGACTCGTTGGCTGGCATTGGGTCCGATCAAGATTCAACCCGCCGAATTCGTCAAACTCTCGACCGTTCTTTACCTGGCCGCCTACTTCGCCACAAGGCCAGCGCTAACGACAGAAAAGTATAGAGATTGGGGCGCATACCTGGACGCAAACTTCGGCGCGATCGTCAGGCGCTACATGCCGTCAATTTGGGTGGGGCTCGCGTTCTACTTGATCGAGAAGGAGCCGGACCTTGGAACGGGCGCCATGGTGGCCGTCATTGCGTTTACGATGTTCTTCGCCGGCGGCATAAGCAAGCGAAGCATTGCGATCTGCGTGGGAATTGCCCTGATGGGCATCCTGTTCACGATCTACAAACAGCCTTACCGACTCGACCGAATCACCAACCATGCCGACCGCTGGAGCTTGAGGAACGTGGACGACATCGGTTTTCAGACGGTCCAATCCGAGCTCGGAATGGCAAATGGCGCACTGGTCGGAGTGGGTCCGGGCGCGGGAAGATCCAAGCACGTCATGCCTGCGACGACCACCGACTTCGTCATGGCGACTGTCGGAGAAGAGTTTGGCTTGCTAGGCTGCCTCCTCGTTCTCGGCCTCATCGGCGGGCTCGTGTGGCGGACGATGTACCTGGCTGCAAAGGCCGATTCTCAGTTCAAAATGCTCGTGCTCTATGGAGTTGCCGCATGGATAGGAATTCAGACTTGCGTAAACATGATGATGGCGAACGGGTTCTTGCCCGCGATTGGAATTCCTCTGCCTTTTATCAGCTCGGGCGGTTCGAGCTTGTTTGCGCTCTGGATGGCGATCGGGATCTGTCAGGCCATGCTGCTGCCCGTTCCCGTGAAGGAGGAGAGGCGTGCGCCTAGTCGTTACCGGTGGGGGAACGGGGGGGCACGTGTATCCCGCCCTCGAAGTGGCCAAGCTGGCACGAGACCGGGGGGCGGAGCTCAGGTACCTCGGGTCGTTGCGCGGCCAAGAAGGTAAAGCCTGCGCGGCACTCGACATCGAGTTTCTCGGCTTCCCTACTCAGCCGTTTTATGGCTTTCGCACGCTCGCCGGGTGGAAAGCGCTGGTCGACTTCGCCCGCTCCCGGATATTGGCGAAACAGAACCTCTGCCGCTCGCGCCCAGACGCCGTTTTCAGCACAGGAGGCTATGCTGCGGCACCTATCGTATCGGCCGCGAGAGCGCTCCGAATCCCGTATGTGATTCACAGCGCGGATAGCCTTCCCGCAAAGAGTAACCGGATGTACGGTCGCGAGGCATTCGCCTTCACTTGCGCCTTTCGGTCCACGAGCACGTACGTGCCCGACCTCAAAGTCACCCGCACGGGGCACCCTATCCGTGAGGACTTGAGGGCAGCGGCGCGCGGGAAAACGTTTTCCGGGTCAGGCAGGCGGGTGCTCGTCGTGGGAGGCTCTCAGGGATCGGAGTTCCTTAACCAGAACGTTCCCGCTGCAATGGCTGGTTTGGATGTCCAGGTGCTCCACGCCACCGGCCCAAAGCAATTCCAAGCCACATCCGCGACCATAGCGAAACTGGGCTTGGAGAACTACGAGCTAAAGCCTTATCTGGAGAGCTCGGAAATGGCGAGGGCGTATGCAGAGGCCGATGTGGTCATCGCTCGAAGCGGCGGAACGCTGGCTGAAATTGCCATGTTTGGCTTGCCGAGCATTCTCGTGCCACTTCCCACATCTGCGGACGATCATCAGCTTCATAATGCAGAGGAGTTTGCAGCTATGAACGCCGCCACGCTTCTTCGACAGGCCACTGGATCGGGCAACGCTCAAGTCGCCACCCCGGACTCGATTCGGACTGCCGTGGCGGAGTGGCTAGGCGATGAGGATAGAAGAAAGGAAGCAGCCAAAAACTTACATGAATGGGATGTTCCCGATGCCACCGAGCGCATCGTCAAATTGATAGAAGCCGCGAAATGAGAAAGCCCGAAGAGATCGCCAACGCCTTTTCACCGAAGGAGGAACTGAACGGCAAGTCCGAGTTCTTCCTGGTGGGCATCGGCGGCGCGGGCATGAGCGCGCTCGCACGGATGCTGAAACATCGCGGCTACTCGGTCTCTGGCACGGATTCGACCCCCTCACCAGACACGGAGCGCCTGATTCGAGAGGGCATCTCGGTTCACATCGGCCACACCGGAGAGCCCCTTCGGACCCATTCCGATCCGTCCAGGCTGGCCGTCATTCTCACCGACGCAATCGACCTGTCGAGCAGCCCTGAGTTCAAGACCGCAATCGAGTTCCACGTCCCGGTCTTCCGCCGCTCACAAGCCTTGGGATGGCTCCTGCGGGACAAAAAGGTCATTGCGGTTACCGGAACGCATGGCAAGACCACCACTACCGGAATGCTCGGTTCGGCGCTCATCGCCGCCGGATTGGATCCCTTGGTAGTCGTTGGCGCAAACATCCCGCAATTCGGTGGCCCCGTTCGAGAGGGCGACGGCGAGTGGGCGGTTGTGGAGGCTTGCGAGGCGTATGACAGCTTCCACGACCTCACCCCGCACGACGTAATCCTCACCAACTTAGAGCTCGATCACGTCGACTTTCACGAGAATTACGAGAACCTCCGCGCCAGTGTCTTGCGTTTTGTCGAGAGTATTCCGGAAGATGGAAGGTTGATTTTCTGCGAGGAAGACGAAGGCGCATCCGACCTTGCGAAACGTTTCTTCGGTTCAAAAGTCGGCTATGTCCTTAACGGGGGCGGAAAGGCCGACTTGAAGGTGCCGGGACGGCACAACAAGCTTAATATGAAAGGTGCCATGGAGGCAGCGAAGGGCACGGGTGCCGACATTGGAATGGCGGAGGAAGGCATCAAGTCGTTCCAGGGAGCCGAGCGGCGACTCCAAGTTCTACTCGAGGGCCCGATCACCGTGGTGGACGATTATGCGCATCATCCCACGGAGATTGAAGCATCCCTGAAGGCGCTCAAGGAAAGGTATCCGGACAACCGATTGGTTGTCGTGTACCAGCCACACCTCTATTCCCGAACCGCACCCCTCATCCCGGAATTCGCTGCCGCCCTCGACCATGCTGATTTCGTCGTGCTCACAGATATCTATCCTGCACGAGAGCATCCGATTCCTGGCGTGAGCTCAGCACGAATCGCTGAGAAGGTCCGAAAGCCGGTGCAATATGTCCCGTCGCGCCATCTCCTGCCAATCAAGGTGGCAAGGCTAGCAAGGGAGGGTGACGTGATCGTTGGAATGGGTGCCGGAAACGTTTCGGAGTTCGCTCCTCGATTGCTTGAAGAACTGTCTCGGCCAAAGGGGCCATCGCGCCGAATCGCTGTTCTATACGCAGGCGACAGCGCCGAACGCGAAGTGAGCATCCTCACCGGCCTCGAAATCCACGAGGCACTTACCAAGCTGGGCCATGAGTCAACGCTCATAGACGTCACGTCAACCTTGCTAAGTAAAGGAGATCTGAGCCAACTCATTGGTGCCAATCGCCCCGACCTGGCCTTCCTCGCCGTCCACGGAACTCACGCCGAAGACGGAGCCATTCAGGGCCTGCTCGAACTACTTCACATCCCCTACACCGGCTCCGCCCTCCTCCCCAGCGCGATCGCGATGGATAAGGCCGTGACGAAGGCTCTGCTCCAACAGCACGGCATCCAGGTTCCGGCCGGCAACAAGCTCTCTAAGCGGACGGACCCTGTCACGATCACACCGCCGCTGATCGTGAAGCCAAACGCACAGGGTTCGACCGTAGGCCTCAGTTTCGTAGAAACCGCAGAAGAGTTCGCTCCTGCGCTGGATAGAGCCTTTTCCTACGGCGACGAGGTGCTGGTCGAGGAGTGGATTAAGGGCATGGAGATTTCCACGCCGGTGCTGGACGAGGAGCCCCTACAGCCCGTCGAAATCGCACCGGCAAGCGGATTCTACGACTTCGAAAGCAAGTACACGCCCGGGGCCACGGAGGAGATTTGCCCGGCACGGCTTCCCGAGCATCTTATCAAAAAAGCACAAGAACTCGCGCTGAAAGTTCACCAAATCGTTGGCTGCGCAGGCGCGACGCGCACGGACATGATGGTGCGCGGCGAAGAGATCTTCGTGCTGGAAATCAACACTCTTCCCGGAATGACCGGCACTTCCCTGCTCCCGAATAGCGCCCGCGCCGCTGGCATCTCATTCGAGCAGCTCTGCCAAAGGCTCGTGGAGGACGCGCTGAGGCGCGATGCGGCGAAAACGTAAACGCTTTAGCCTGCGGCCGAAGCCGATTCTCCGGCTTCTGCTGGTCCTCGCCATTGCTGCCGGTATATGGTTTAGCCCGATCACATCCATCCGAAGCGTGCGCATCGAAGGAGCCATCCCCTCGGACCAGGAGCGCCTCGAGAGAATCGCGAAGCGACTCGAAGGAATTCCAAACATCCGCATCGATCCACGGATCACGGAATCCGAAGTACTCAAGCTCCCCGAAGCACAGTGGGCGACGTTGACACGCAGCCTCTTCGGAAGCGCCCTGCTTAAGGTGAAGTACCGAACGCCGGTAGCTAAGCTGCTGGGGCATCCCGGAGTCGCCCTTTCTAACCAAGGAGTCTTTTACAAAGCTGCACAAATCCCGAAGGAATTGCCCCAAATCCAGCTCCCCAGCGGCGGCCCTCCAACCCTTCTAACGCTCTCCAGCAATTGGCAGCCAAAAACAATGGCGAAATTGGCCCAAGATGTGCTCAAATTGCGGGTTTCAGACGTTATTAGGATTCAAGTGGAAGAAGGCGGTCTCGTGTGCTTAAATATGGGTTCCGGCCGTGTTATTCTCGGTTCCATCGATAACCTGGACGAGAAGCTTTCGGTGCTGCGCGATCGTCTCGCCGCCAACCCGAATGAGCTCAATGAAGTCGAGGATCTCGTGTTAACGTCGCCGAAAAGCCCGTCCTTCGTCCCCCGGAAGGAGAATCGCCCTTGATGAATCCATTTGCCTCGCGCTTAAACAACCAGAGTTGGGTCGTGCCCGTCAGTGTCATGTGCCTCGTTTTAGGCTTCATGATCTCGCTCGCATGGGTCACGAACGTCAACCGCAGCAGCCGGTTCTCTCTGCTTGGGCCCGATCAAAAGGAGCGCGTCAATCAGGCGAGCGTGGACATCGAAGCCTTCCAGCAACTGTCCGCCGAAGTCAGCAAATTACGGCAAGAGAAAACGGAGCTCGAAAACGGCCTCGCCGAAAGAGGCAAAGAGGGATCGATCCTCAACAAGAGCCTTCAGGAGCTGAAGCTTTTCGCGGCTATGACGAAGGTTGTCGGCCCAGGGGTAGTTATAACCTTACGCGACAGTCCAAAGGCGCAAAGTGATATCTCAGCGAACAATGGCCAGTTTCTCCCCGACACGGTCGTCCACGACGACGACGTCCTGCGGGTGGTTAACGAGTTGAACGCATCAGGCGCGGAGGCGATTTCTGTCAATGGCCACCGAGTTGCCGGAATGACCAGCTTCCGCTGCGTTGGACCCACCATTCTCGTCAACGACATCAAAATCGCCCCTCCCGTCGTCATCCGAGCGATCGGCGACGCTGACACGCTGTACGGCGGAATGAACCTCCCCGGCGGCATCCTCTCCATGCTGCGGTCGATGGAAACTTCGATGGTGCAGATCGAGAAGGTGAAGGAGCAGGAGCTCCCGGCATTTGTCGGCAAGACGAGTGCGCAGTTCCTGAAGGTTCCTGAGGAGCCGGCCAAGAAGTGACCGTCGTTATTCCGATCATCGCGCTCATGATCGGCGCTGCCATCGCCCTCGTGGTGAAGCTCGGCCCCTTTCCCGGGGCGACCGGCCAGTATCTGGCGGTCGCCTGTATTGCCGGCCTCGACACCGTCTGCGGCGGCATCCGAGGCGGCCTCGAAGGCAAGTTTCGAACAGACGTGTTCGTGACCGGTTTCTTCTCCAACGTCCTTATCGCCTTCTTCCTCGCCTGGCTTGGCGACCAGATCTACATCAACCTGTTTCTCGCCGTCGCCCTCGTGCTTGGCGCAAGAATATTTACAAATCTCAGTCTCATCCGCCGGTACGCTCTCACAAAGTGGCAAGATATGCGTGAGCGACAGCGGCTCCAAAAAGCTGCCCAGCAAGCCGTGCCTGCGCCTCAACCTGAATTGAACTCATGAACGAAGAGCTTGTTGCCGTACTGGACCTTGGAAGCACGAAAGCCGTTTGCCTTGCCGCTTCCGCCGATGAAAAAGGCGAGGTGAAGGTCGAATCGGTCGCCACCACTCCTTGCTCCGCGATGAAGAAGGGTGTCCTGGTAGACCCTGAAGAAGCTGCACGAGCGATCGACCTGGTTGTTGGGCGGGTCGAGAAGGACACGGGGCAAACAGTCCACTCGATGTACGTAGGCTTCGGCGGCACCCAGTTCGAGTGCATGAACGGCCAAGGGCTCAAAATTGTTATTCCAAAGGGACGACAGGTCACGAATCAGGACGTCCTCGAAGTCATCAACCACAGCCAGTCGCTCGTGCTCGGAGCCGATAAGGAGCAGATGCAAGTCATCCCCCGCGAGTTTCGTGTGGATGGCGAGCGGAATATCCAGAAGCCGATCGGAATGCCCGCCAGCAAGCTCGAAGTGTTCACCTGCATCGTCGCCGGAAACGTTTCGGCAATCCAGACTTACGATCGGGCCGTCAAGAACGCCGGAAAGAAGATCGAGCAGCTCGTGCTCTCGCCGCTCGCTTCCGGAATCGGAGTGTTGACCACCGAGGAGATGGAGCTAGGTTCCCTGGTTATCGACATCGGCGGAGGCACCACCAGTGTTTCCATTTTCGCTAACGGTTCGCTCGCCTACAGCGCGGTCATTCCGGCGGGCTCCAACTACGTCACAAGCGATATCAGCCAACTCCTTAAGACCTCGCAAGATGAGGCGGAACGGCTCAAGACCACTTACGGGTCGGCTTACGCCGATCTCATTCCCGACACCGAGCGGGTCGATGTGCGAAAGGACGGGCAGACCACCGTGCGGCCCATGCAGCGCAAGGTCCTCTGCGAGATCATCGAGAGCCGCATGAGGGAAATTGGCAAGCTCGTGATGCACCATGTCGAGAAGAGCGGCTACTACGCCAGCCTTCCCGGTGGCGTAGTCCTCACGGGAGGCGGAGCGCAGTTGGCAAACACCGACAAGCTTTTCCAAGATCAGCTCAAGCACCTTCGCGTGCGAGTAGCCGAGCCCGATTTCGGCAAGAAGCTGGGCAAGCAAGTCGGAATGGCAACTGCCGCGGGCCTCGCTCGCTATGCGCTGCAATGCAGAGAAGACTTGTCCCCGTCGAGTGATGGCCCGATGTGGCGAACAAAGGTGCGAAGCCTGTTCTCGATGATCAGCGGCCGTTAAGCCCGCGAAACGTTTCTCAACCTAGCGGGGAGTGAAGTCCGTTTCGCCGTTCACTCGTAGACAAAACGCGGCCATAAGCCGAGCCGCGTCCTCGACATCGTTCAAACAAAGCATCTCGCACGGCGTGTGCATATACCGAAGCGGCACCCCCAGCACCCCAACCGCCATGCCGGAACGGGAAACCTGCATAGGCGTCGCATCCGTGCCCGTGCAGTCTGCCGCGACCTCAACTTGAAGCGGAATCCTCTCTTCCCCAGCTATCTCTTCAAGCAAATCGCAAAGTACCGGGCTGGCGAAAGCGCCCCGCGTAATCGAGGGTCCCTTCCCTAACAACAGCTCCCCATGCTTCTCCTTGTTGATGCCGGGAAAGTCGGTGGCGTGGCTAACATCGACCGCGATTCCCACCTGGGCATGCACGTTATAGCTGGCCGTCGTCGCGCCCCTAAAGCCAATTTCTTCCTGCACCGTGGCAACCCCATAGATCCCGACACCCTCTTGCGGCCCACCCTTCTCAGATATCCACCGAAGGGCCTCCGCGACGATGAACGCGCCCATCTTATTGTCGAACCCTCGGGCAACCGCGCGACCATCTTGCAAGAGCTGGAACTCATCTTGGTAGGTCACAGCAGAGCCCAAGGGAGCAAGCCGCAACGATTCCGCCTTCGACGTGGTGCCGATGTCGATCCAAAGCTCGTGAATCTTTGGCGCGCGTTTCTCCGCCTCCCCGTCGTCCTCCAGCAAATGGATCGGCTTGCGCCCGATCACCCCAGGTATCTGCTCGACGCCATGCACCCACACGCGCTGCCCCACCGGAACGCAACTATCGTGCCCGCCAACACTCTTGAAAAAAAGCAGACCCTCGTCGCTGATGTAATGCACGATGAATCCGATCTCATCGACATGCCCCGCCAGCATGATGCGCGTCTCCGCTTCCGGGTTCAAGACGGCATAGGTGTTGCCGTGGATATCCGTGCGCAGATCGTCCACATAAGGCTCGACATACTTGCGAAAAACCTTCGCCGCCCCCTGCTCATGGCCCGAGGGTGACGGCGTGTTGACGATCTCCTGAAAGAACTCTAGAGACTCCTGACGCATTGCTGAATTAGTCTAGGCCGAAACCGATCTTGTAAAACGACCTTTGCAGCCCGTAATTGAGCCGATTGATCATCGAGGAGCGATATTCTCGCGAAACAAAGTCGAAATGCGGCCGATAGAACGCTCCCTCGAATGAAAACTCATCGACCCGCTTATACAGCCGCTTTGCCGCCTCGCCAACTGAATTGCCCGCCCCGGTGATCACCCCAATGGCGTCGCAATACCCCGCGGAAACGAGCCGTCTGCCCTGTTTTCTGACATCTTTCAGCCAGAGCCCCTCCTCCACACGGGGCTTGTAGTCCACCGTTCCGCCAGCCATAGGCGCGCCGGCACCATCGCGGTTCAAATTGAAGAGACGGCAGGATCCCGCGACCGATCCGATTGGATAAGGATCCTTGCCTTGGGCCAACGCCTCGAAATAGCCGCTCGCCGAGCCACAAAGAGCGATCTCCGTGTAGAGGCAGTTGTAGCCAACCCGATTCGCGCAAAACTCCCCGAAGAAAACTCCTCCCGTTCGAGGGTTAATCAGCAGAGAGGCATCCCAATAGAACAGCCCCTGCCGTTGCTTCGCCATCTCGTCCACCGCTGGGGGGAAGGCGATGGCATTGATGGGATCGTCCATTTCCGTTCGAAACACAAGGTCCTGCGCACAGTCCGTCATCGGCCCCACATTTCCCGCTCCGAGCGGCTTATTCTCGATACACATGCACGTGGCCACCGGGTTTCCGTCCAAGTAAATCTTCTGCGGGGTGAGCTCGATCGCATTGGGAATCAGCAGTTCCAGAATAAACCCCGCCCCCTCATATTCCTCCGAATGCTGGCCGAGCGCATCCAAAACCTGGCCATGCGCGAGGTCCAAATCTTCCACATCCGGCACCACCGTCCGGGCATCCTCGGCCAAACCTTTCAGCACCCACATCTCCTCGCTGCCTTTGAGAAAACGTTTCGCTTGGGCCGCCTTGCTAAACCCCTTTTTCTGTCCAACCTTCACCGAAGGGTAATTTTCCGCCACGAAATCCTTCGCGCGCTCCCGGTCGATTTCGAGCAAATAGTCTTCTTCCGTCGGATAAATCCCGGGACAGCCCGTCTCCCTGAGCCCCTCAGTCACCCGAAACAGGTGGTTCAGATCGCTGAAAACAAACCAGTTGTCGGCGTGTTTTCGCACCTTCTCGACCAGCTCCGCAGCCGGAACCTTTGGCAAGACGCCGTCGAAAGGGCCCAGACGGCGCTCCTTTTCACTCTCCGGTTCCTCCGCCATGTTCTGCTCGAGCTCAGAACAGACGAGCGCCCGATCCGATACCTGCCCCACCACAACGTCGCGACCCTCCGCGCGAAGACGATTGGCGATGGCTAGTCCGTATCCGTCAAAGGTGAAAACCGCGTACTTCATAGGCTCGGCTCAGCCTGTGTTCGACTCTGTTTCCGCTGCCCACGTTCTCAAACTGCGACACAGGGTGGTCTATCATCGTGGAATCAGATGATGTTGGCGGCGCCCAGCCAAGTGGATTCTCGACGAGTGAAGGAGCAGGCGATGCTGCTTGGCTTCCAGCTCGTCGGCGTCTGCCCCGCCTCGCCTCCGCCCCACTACGAGCAGTATCGTCACTGGCTCGAGAAGGGCTACCACGGCACCATGGAATACCTGGTCGAGCATCTGCCGCTGAAGCAAAACCCCTCCGAGCTCCTCCCGGACGTTAAATCGATCATCGCCGTCGGCCTCAACTACAACCAGGACCCAGAGCACAAACCCGGCGAACCAAAAGTTGCTCGCTACGCCCTGGGCCGCGACTATCACAAGGTGCTCCGCGGAAAGCTCAAACATCTCGCGAACTGGATCGAGCAGCAGCATCCGAATGCGCTGTGCCGCCCGTGTGTGGACTCCGCGCCAATCATGGAACGCGACTATGCCAACCTCGCCGGCCTCGGCTGGTTCGGGAAGAACACCATGCTTATCAACTCGCGGCGTGGCAGTTGGTTCTTCCTCGGGCTGCTTCTGACCACGGTGGAATTCGAGCCAGATCAACCGGCCCTAGGAGTCTGCGGAACTTGCACGCGATGCGTCGACGCCTGCCCAACCGGCGCGATCGTATACGAGGAAGATCACTGGCAGATCGACGCCCGCCGATGCATCAGCTACCTCACCATCGAGCACAAGGGTCCCGTCGACGAGCAACTCGTAGCGGATTGGTCGTTTGGCTGCGATATCTGCCAGGAGGTGTGTCCATTCAACCAACCACGAGATTCGCAGCCAGAACGGGCGCAGAAGACCACAGAGGCCGGATTTCTCAACCGAACGCCCTTGCCAAATCTCCAACGACTTGCCAACCTTGAATGGGGGGAATGGGACCAGCTAACGCGAGGCTCCGCCTTACGAAGAACCGGCATCGAGGGCCTCAAGCGAAACGCGGGCATCAACCTCCGCAATCTAGAATCGAGCGTCGGCAGCTAGATTCGAGAGCACAGGCAGCGTAGGAGTCTGCTGACTTCCGCCTCCCGTCGACCCAGTGTCGCCCCGTCGAACCTTGTAAAAAACCTGCCAGCCGAACTCCATCACCGGAATCTGGTTGGAACGCATCTCCGACAAAACCCGGCAAAACGCTTCGGTAAACACCCCGGTCTCCACTCCGTCCCGAATCAAGCGCCCCACAACCCCGCCGGGCATGGTCGCCTGCATCTGCGAAATCGCGCCCACGGCGGGAATCTCGCGCCCGAAGAACTGGTCATCCTGCACAGGGCGAGCGGCCTCGAAATAAGAAAATATCCTCGCTCCCTTGGCGACAAACGGCTTAAAGAGATCGACCTTCGGCAGCATCGACTGAATTGGTTCGCCCTTGTCCGCGCCAGCCAGATAATCATGCCCCTCCGAGTGCGTTCCTCGACCGGCGAAGTAGATCAAGACCGTCGCTTCCTGCGGAATCCTGGCGCCCAGCTCGTTTGCCGCTGTCCGCATCTGCTCCGCATTCACGTTCTGTAGCAGCACGACGTTGGCCTCGGGATAGCCCGCGTGAAGCAGCAACGCCTCGCGAACACGTTTGGCGTCGTTTGCCGCAAACGGCAATCCAGCCGCTTCGGAGTTTCCGATGACCAAGGCGAACTTGGTATCGATGGTCGCCACCGCACCAGGGGTCGTCGGTATGGGAGAGCCTGCGGTGATGGTCGTCGTGCTCGATCCCGAGCCGGGACCCAAGGGTTGCGCAGCACCATTCGATGGCTTAATGAGAGACATGTCCTCGGGTGCCACGACCTCCGTGTCTACTCGCCAGCTATTAGCCGACTTGCTCGCCTGATATTGCGCGTCGAGAGCCTTCTTCTTCTCCGTGTCGCCGAGCCGGCCGTACAGCACGCTCAGGTAGTAAAACGTCTCTACCCCAGCCTCGTTCGCGTCGACCAATGCCTGCAATTCGCTAGCGGCCGACACGAAAAAGGCCTTCCGAAGCTCTTCGTCCGCGGTCTCCAAACCCATTCGATACGCCGAATAGGCAGCTATGAATCGGGGCGAATAGGGGCTGCCATTGCGCCACTGTCGCCTTTCCGTAGGCGGTCCAGGGATGTTCGTAGCCGCTGCTGCATCGCCGGGACGTGCCTTGTTGGCCAGCATAAACGCTTCTCGAGCGTTCGCCCAGTGCCCCTGACGCGCTGCTTTCAGGCCCTCTTCATAAGCACCTTGCCAGTTCTGAGCAAAAGCTGAAAAGGATGCCAGCACCATCAGAGCCGCAAAACAAGCACGTAATGATCCCATGTTATTTGAACCTGAACGTAGCTCCGATGCCAAAACTTGTCTTTCCGCCAGACTGAGAAAAGCTCAGATCGACGGAGTAAGCCTGGTCGCGCGGCCTATAGCCGACGCCATAAGTGATGGCGTTGCGACTGCCAAAGTCGTTCCCTCCAGACTCCACCGTGCGATAGCCAAGCCTGATCGGCAAGTCGCCCGAACCTAACGAATAGTGGTATTCGACACCGATACCGAACCCCGATTGAGCGCGGCGGTCAACTTTCGCGCTTCGAGTTCCGGCTCCATAACGCTCGAATTGAACGCCGTAGACCAGGTAATCCTTGCCTCCGCGAAGCCCGTCTTTTCGGGCTGCGCCGCCGATGACCAGCCTCGAAGGGACCTTGTCGTACAGCCGGGAGGTGCTGGAATTGCCGCGCAAGTTGATCTCGGTTCGATAGCTGATTCCGAAGCTGGTGTTCGGCATCTTTGGAGGCGAATACTGGGCTCCGAGGATCACGCCTACGCCAGTTCCGTTAGAGCTCACCGCAGTGGGAGCCCAAGAACCTGCGACTGGCGTGCCAGATTCCGAATAAGCCACTTTAGCTTGCGCAACGACAAGCCCCGCGCCGATCGCAAGCGTCTGAGCGCGATTGACCTTGCCGTACGACAGCGTTACGAAGTCAACCTTGAGCTTGCGCCTTTCGACGTAATTCTTGATCGGCCCACCAACGTCGGGAAGCCCGGCCGCTGGCCCGACAGCCACATCGTCGACCTCGCCGCCGCGAGTGAAGGAGACACCGACGGTTCCCTCCGCGCCTTTCTTGATGTCGGAAGCTGGGATCGTGACGCCGATGTGAGCAATCTCGCCCCCGCCCGATTCTTCGTCCGTGGACCGCACCGGTGCCTGATACGAACCCGTGACGTGAGTGCGAGACGCAGCTGCGTGCCGATAGGTGATGCCTATCTTGCGAGAATTGACATACCCAAGCCCCGCGGGATTCCAATAACCCGACTGCGTGTCCGCGTTCGTGACATTGAAAGCGCCACCCGCACCATCCGCCCCGCCACCCGTTTCTAGCGAGCTAGCAGTGTCCGGAATTTGTGCAGAGGCGAAGACAGCCGCTAAGGCGCCCAATATCGTAATCGCTAATTTAGCGCGCTTAAGCATCTTGTCTCATCCCAGTTGATGACAGAAACTCGCAGAGTGTTCCGCATTGTACGTGGAAGATTCAAGAAAAAAGCCAACCGCTTGTGTCGGCATTTCTTGCGCCCCCCGCCGCAATAGCTGCAGTTGTTACCCGCTAATGAAAGTGGCGCGCAAGAGCTTTCACGAAAATGTTTTTGGGCAGCACTAGTTGAGAAACGTTTCTCAACTAGCCTTCAATATCTCTTCGCCGGGCAGATCCAATGCTGGATCCTCTCTGACGAGAATGGGTGGGACGTGGTTGGAGATGATGCCCCTCGGCAAGATGACCTGCCTCACGTCCGGATCGCTCGGGACCTCGAACATGACGTCCAGCATGATCTCTTCCAGAATCGCGCGCAAGGCTCGAGCTCCGATCTTCCGCTTGAGCGCCTCTTGAGCAATCTCCCGCACCGCTCCCTGATCCACCGCAAACTCGACACCGTCCATCTCCAGGATCTTCGAGTACTGGCGCAGGATCGCATTCCGCGGCTCCGACAGAATCTTGACCAGAGCGTCTTCATCGAGCGCGTCAAGGGTGGCCAGCACCGGCAGGCGCCCAATGAATTCAGGAATCAAACCGTAACGGAGTAAATCTTCCGGCATCAGGTGCTTCAGCACATCCGCTTTGCGCTCGTTCTTCGTCTCGGGGTTCGAGCGGAAGCCAATGACCTTCTCTTTCATGCGCCGGCGGATCATGTCGTCGATGCCTTCGAAAGCGCCGGAGCAGATGAAAAGGATATGCGTCGTATCGATCTGCAGATATTCCTGCTGCGGATGCTTCCGCCCACCTTGCGGAGGCACGTTTGCGATCGTGCCCTCCAAAATCTTCAGCAACGCCTGTTGCACGCCCTCCCCGCTCACATCGCGGGTGATCGAGGGATTGTCGCTCTTGCGCGCGATCTTGTCGATCTCGTCGACATAGATAATCCCGTGCTCGCAAGCCGTCTTGGCGTCCTTCGGATTGATCTGCTCGGCCGATTGATAAAGCCTGAGAAGAATATTCTCGACATCCTCACCCACATAACCGGCTTCCGTCAGCGACGTCGCGTCCGTAATCGCAAACGGCACGTTAAGCATCTTCGCGAGCGTCTGAGCCAGCAGCGTCTTGCCGGAGCCCGTGGGACCGACCATTAAAATGTTGCTCTTCTGCAGCTCCACGCCATCGTAGACCGGCTCTGCGACGCGCTTATAGTGGTTGTAAACCGCCACCGAAAGCGCCCGCTTTGCCTGGGCCTGCCCAATCACGTAGTTATCGAGAAACTCGACGATCTCGCGAGGCTTCGGCACCCTGGCGCGGCCGGAGCTGAAGGTCAAAGGCTGAGACCGGGGCGAAGAGGGAACCGCGTTCTTTTCGCCTTCGGTGTGCAGGATGTCGTTGCAGAGGTCGACGCAGTCGGAACAGACCGCGCCGTGGAGGCCGACGATGAGCTTCTTGACTTGCTCCTTCGTCTTCCCGCACAGGCAGCACTGGTCGCGCCGCTCTAATGTCTTCCCCGCCATTCTGCTATCTAGCGTACGCCGCTTTCTAAGACTTTATCAATAATTCCGTAGGCTTCGGCCTCTTCTGCGGACATAAAGTAGTCGCGATCGCAATCTTTGCGCACTTTCTCTGCATCTTTGCCCGAGTGCTTGGCAATGATGCCCATCAGGGTGTCCATGTAGCGGTTGATTTCCGCTGCCTGGACGTTGATATCCGCAGTGGTTCCCTGGAACCCGGCACTCACCTGGTGGATCATCACGCGGGCGTGCTTGAGAGCGTGCCGCTTGCCTTCGGCGCCGCCGGCCAAGAGGACCGCTCCCATGGAAGCTGCTTGCCCGACGCAGATGGTGGCGACGTTCGGCTTGATAATCTGCATACAGTCGTAGATGGCAAGACCCGCCGAGACGGAACCGCCGGGGGAATTGATGTAGAAATCGATGTCCTTGTCGGGGTCTTCCTTTTCGAGGAAGAGGAACTGAGCCACGAGGAGGTTCGCGACGTAGTCGTCGACCGGAGTGCCGAGGAACACGATGCGGTCTTTGAGGAGGCGCGACCAAAGATCGTAACTTCGCTCACCCCTGGCTGTCTGTTCG
>JBGGMI010000052.1:0-4266 GCA_041288075.1 Fimbriimonas sp. | reverse complement strand
TTTTTTCGCGAGTTGGTTGACAAAATCACCAATAAAAACCTACTAGAGTGTGCCCACACAATAAAACGACGCACTCGCCCTCCGCCCTCCGTCCCTCGCTACTCCCATCCCAACCCCTGGAGGGGCTCGGTAGTAGTAGTGGTTACAGGTTCAAAACGAATAGCCCGCCCGGCCCGACCCATAGAGGGGCTCGGGCCAAGGCCATCGGGCCATCCTCCGGCCCTCCCATCCTCCGATCCTCCGCCACCTACTTCTGCTTCGACAACTTCGGCATCCCCGATTCCTTCTCCGGCATCACCCACCGCTTGAAGTCGAAGAACCACGCAAACAGCACCAGCACCACGATCAGACTCATCCCAACCGCCCCCAGCTTCGTCTGCATCTCAATGCTAAGCCGCTTGCCCCGACGGAACGTCTCCAGCACCGCCACCACCATCTGCCCCCCATCCAGAGGAGCGAACGGCAGCAAATTAAAAATCCCCACGGAGATGCTAAGGAGCGCCGCCAGCTTCAAAACCGTCGCGATCCCCTTATCGAGCGCGTACTTCGTATAAGCCACCATCGTCGCCGGCCCACTCACTGACCGCTGGAAGTTCTTGGGGCTCTTGATGAGGCTGACAATATTGCGAACCGCCGTAACCGGCGTATACAAAGCCGCCACAAGCGCATCCTTCGGAGCGAGCCGAACCAGAATGTCCTTCCCCCGGTTGATCGTCACGCCAAGAACCGCCTGCCGAGCAAACTCGCCAGTCGCATCCCCCTTCTCGTCCATCACCATCGAGTCCATGTCGGACCAAACGGGCGTAATCGGAATCTGCAACTTCTCCGCCCCCCGCTCGACCCCGACAAGAACCTTCTTCTCGCCCAGCGGCCGCAGAACTGCCTGCAGCTTGTAGAAGCTATCGACAGGCTGGCCGTTGATGGCAACGATCTTGTCGCCTTCCTTGATATCAGAAGTCATCGCCGGCCCATCCGGCATGATCTTCTCCACCACCGGCACACCCACATACCGCTCGATCCCGATCGTCGCATAGAGCGGCCAGAGCACCAGAATGCCCGCGATCACACTAAAGGCCGGCCCCGCAAGCAGCACGATAAATCGCTGCCATGGCGCCTTGTTGTAGAACCCGCCGGGAATATCCACTTCGCTCCCATCATCTTCAGGGACCATCCCCTTGATCCGAACAAACCCGCCCAACGGCCAGGGCCTGACTGTGAAGTCGGTCGTCTCGGTCGCCTCAACGTCCGGATGATGCTCGTCGACCACTTTGTACGTCTTCTGCATCCATATCCAAATCGGCCGCTTGCCAAACCCAATGGCAAACTCCTCGACGCCCATTCCGAACAACCGCGCAAAAAGATAGTGCCCCAACTCGTGCGCCGCCACCAGCACCGAGATCATCAGGACAAACACGAGCGCAACGGTCGTGTAGTTGAGGGCAGTCGAAAGGAAGTCCATCATAAGGCTAATCTGTCTATACGACTACGGACAAACGCCCGTGTCTCTGCGTCGGTTGCGAGAAGGTTATCTAAACTTGCGGTTTGTGTGGCGTGCGAAGCCATGCTTTCTTCGACTATCTCCAGTATCTGAAGGAACTTAACCTCGCCGCGCAAGAAAGCGTTCGCCGCCTCCTCGTTTGCCGCATTCAACGCACATGGCATAGTCCCTCCGGCCCACGCAGCCTGCCTTGCCAGCTTCAACGCGCTAAACGTATCCTCGTCCACCGCCTCGAAGGTCAGGTTGGGAGAATCGATGGGGTTCCAAGGCTTCATGGCATTCGGCTTTCGTTCCGGATACAGCAGCGCATAGGCGATCGGCAGCCGCATATCCGGCCACCCACACTGCCCCAGGACGCTGCCATCAGTGAACTTAACAAAGCTATGTACGATGCTCTGCGGATGCACTATCACCTCAACCTGATCGATTTCGACGCCAAACAGCCACTTCGCCTCGATCATCTCCAGCCCCTTGTTCATGAGCGTCGCAGAGTCGATCGTAATCTTCCCCCCCATGCTCCACGTGGGATGGTTGAGCGCCTGCTGAACCGTTACACCCGACAAATCCTTCCACCCACGGAATGGCCCCCCACTCGCCGTGAGGATGAGCTTCTCGATCTGACCGGCGCGATAGCCTTGCAAGCACTGAAAGATCGCGCTGTGCTCCGAATCGATCGGTGTCATCGTGACGCCGTGCTTCTTCACGAGCGGCATGACCACTTCGCCCGCTGCCACAAGAACCTCTTTGCTGGCCAGCGCAATGTCCTTTCCCGCCTCGATGGCACGGATCGTTGGCAAGAGCCCTATCACTCCGGCGACGCTGACCACCACCAGGTCCACCTCATCCGCTGTCACGAGCTCGACAATCGCATCCATTCCGTCCCGATCATAGAGAGCCGTTCTGGACACACCAAATCGCTCAGCTTGCTCGGCAACTAGCTTCTCGTTTCGCCCCGCCGCAAGGGCAACGACCTGAAGATCGTCTGGAAACTGGGAGATCACGTCCAGCGTCTGGGTACCGATGCTGCCGGTGGAGCCGAGAAGGGCGATGCGTTTCAATCAGTGAATTGTGGCACCGGACCTGCTGCGAACCTTTACTTTTCTGCGAACCTGAGCACAACCTAGAGCCGACCGTAACGTATTGGCTTTCTAAGAGTCAAAATAAATGACCTATCAACATGCTCGCTAACGCACGCATTCTTCTGGCAACGCTCGTTCTCGCGGCCACGGCTTTCGCCGTGGGTCAATCCCCTGACGTCGGCGGAAACAGCGCCGCACAGGACGCCGCAGACGTGATTCGCC
The DNA here is from genome assembly GCA_041288075.1 of Fimbriimonas sp. GTDB lineage: Bacteria > Armatimonadota > Fimbriimonadia > Fimbriimonadales > Fimbriimonadaceae > Fimbriimonas. The sequence goes on along the minus strand of JBGGMI010000052.1, from coordinate 1,467 downwards.
AGGCTGCGGGCGCAGACGGCGCGTTCTTGCCGGCAGGGCTCGTGAAGCAGGGCTTCGATAAAGACAATCTCGCTTCCCTGCTCGAATACCCGACGGAAGAAGTTGTGATCGTAGGTTTGACGGGTGCACAGATTCGGGCGGCCCTCGAGCTCTCCGTGTCTCTGTATCCCCAGCCAAACAAGAGTTTCCTTCAATTGTCAGGTTTCGAAGTCACCTTCAGCCGGCTCGCCGCAGCGGCCGGCAAGAGGATCACGAGTGCGACGATCAACGGCGCACCTATTGACAACACTCGCACCTATACGGTTGCCATGCCTTCGTCACTGGCGAAGGGCGGCCTGGGCTACTTTAAGATATGGGAAAAGTCGCAGATTCAACGCACGCTTACCGGAAAAACGATCGAGGACCTCTTGCGCGGCAAGCGCTCCGTGGGATCCGCTTCGCGCTGGTCTGCGCAGTAGTCGCGACGAGCATCTGGGCCGTTGCACAGCAGCAGACAGTGCCTGCACCGGCACCCGTTTCGGTTGTGTTCGACCAAGGTCGTGCCTGGAACGATCTTCTCAAGCAGCTATCCTTCGGCCCCCGCATGGCCGGGAGCGCAGGACAGATCAAGGGACGTGATCACATCGTCGAGGAGCTCAAGCTCTCCTGCCAAAATGTGCGCACCCAAGAATTGACGCATCTATGGTCTCGCGGTGCCAAGCGCATGACAATGTGGAACGTTGTCGGAGACCAGAATTGGGCGAATGCCAAGACCCGTATCCTGCTGATTACGCACTGGGACACACGCCCGACCGCCGACCAGGAGTGGGACGCCGCCGCCGCTAAGAAGCCGATCATGGGTGCGAACGATGGTGCCAGCGGAGTCGCTGTACTCCTCGAGCTCGCTCGCGTGCTGAAGCAAACGCTCCCTCCTGACGTGGGCGTCACCTACCTCTTTACCGATGGCGAAGATCTCGGGCCAAGCCTCAGTGAGATGTTCCTGGGAGCGGTTCATTTCACCAAAAACATGCCGAAGCCCCGACCCGATTACGGCATCCTCATCGACATGATCGGTGACAAGAATCTGGAAGTACCCATGGAGCCCAACAGCGCCAAATACGCGCCGGAACTCCTAAAGGCGCTTTACGAGCATGCCGAAAAGATTGGGCTAGGCAAGACGTTCCCGAAGATCACCGGGCCCGAGATCGAAGACGACCATATCTCGCTCAACAAAGCCGGGCTGCCTACGATTGACCTTATCGACTTCGACTACGAGCACTGGCACACCTTGGGCGACACCGTGGACAAAGTTTCCGCCGATTCGCTTGGAAAAGTCGGCAAGCTCCTGCAGACCTGGCTCGAACAAAAGCCGGCGTTCCAGATCAAGAAGTAAACTGGAGCCCATGTCCAAATGGAAAGCGGGTGACCGTGTGCGCGTAGTGGTGCGTGCCGTAACCGAGGAAGACCGCAAAAAGAACCGCTATTTCG
>JBGGMI010000051.1:0-3288 GCA_041288075.1 Fimbriimonas sp. | reverse complement strand
GGAGTTACGAGTCGGAGGAGATGCCTCCACGGATGGAGGCACTACGTTTGCGTGTCAAAATGTTTCGTCCTCGCAACGTCGCGGGAACTTGCGAGAACCCATGGCGAAAAAGGCACTGATTATTTATTCGGGTGGATTGGACACCACCATCTGCATCCCTCTCATGCGCGAGCAGGGGTTTGATGACATTCACACGGTCACGGTCGATGTGGGGCAGCCGGCTTCGGACATCGAGCAGGCTTCCGAGCGGGCTCGGATCTTGGGGACTTCGCACTATGTAGCGGATGTCAAGGCGGAGTTTGCGCGGGATTACTGCCTGCCGGCGATCTGGTTTAACGCGGATTACTTTGGGTATCCGCTTTCCACTTCCATTGCTCGACCTTTGATCGCGAAGGTTTCTGCCGAGAGGGCTCATGAGATTGGGGATGTGGATGCTTTTGTTCACGGCTGCACGGGGAAGGGGAACGACCAGTTCCGTATCGAGTTTGGGCTGCGGATGTATGCGCCGGAGATTCCGATCCTGGCTCCGGTTCGGGAGATGAATCTGACTCGGACTTGGGAGATCGAGTATGCGGAGCGGGTGGGGGCTCCGATTGGACAGAGCAAAGAGAAAATCTGGTCGATCGACGAGAATCTTTGGGGGCGATCTATTGAAGGGGGGCGTCTGGAGGATCCGGCTTATGCGCCGCCGGAGGAGATTTTTCAGTGGACCCGGTCTTTTGAGGATGCTGCTGGTGAGCCTGAGGTGATTGAGATTGCGTTTGTGGAGGGGAATCCCACGTCTATCCGGACCCTCTCCCCCGGCCCCTCCCCCTCGGAAGGGGGAGCGGAGTCGCCCTACGAAGTTATTCTTCAGGCGAACGAGATCGCCGGCAGGCACGGCATTGGGCGGGTGGACATCATGGAGGACCGGATGCTGGGGCTGAAGGTGCGGGAGAACTATGAGTGTCCTGGGGCGACTTTGCTGATTGCGGCCCACAAGGCTCTGGAGGCCTTGGTCACGACTTATCGCGAGCGGTCGTTTAAGACTCTGGTCGATCAGGAGTGGGCTCGGATGGCTTATGAGGGGCTGTGGTGGGATCCGTTTATGGAGGATCTGACGGCGTTTACGGGTTCGATTCAACGGCGGGTAACGGGCAAGGTTCGGCTGCGGCTGTTCAAGTCTTCGCTGCAGGTGATGGGGCGGGAGAGCGACTTTGCCTTGTATAGCGAGGCGGCGGCTTCTTTCGATGATACGCAGGCTTTGGAGCAGAGCCAGATGACCGGAATGGTGCGAACGCACGGTATGGAGAGTCTCTTGTATGCGCGGCTGCGTCGTTAAGGCCAAAGCGACGCAGATCATGCGTCGTTTTATCAGGCTGATTAGAAAGCTGCATTTTTCTAATCACTTGATGATGAGAATATATGGTATATTCTCTTCACTGAGTGAGGAGGATGACGTACAACTGGGAGCTTTCCGAATGGCCGAACTATCGGTGGGATGCCGGAAAGCTCCTCGCCGCACTCGAGGAAGCACGCCACAAGCAGGGGCTATTGCTTGGCCGCATGGCTGGTTTGGGATTTCGCTTCAAGCTTGAAGCGGAAGTCGACACGCTGACGGAAGACGTCGTGAAAAGCTCGGCAATCGAAGGTGAGGACCTAAGCCGCCCGAGCGTCCGCTCCTCGATTGCGAGAAGGCTCGGCCTTCCTGAAGCGGCGGCTACTCGTGCCGACCAGAAGACAGAGGGAGTCGTCGAAATGATGCTCGACGCCACCCAACGGTTTTCAGAGCCGCTCACTGAGGCACGGCTGTTCGGCTGGCATGCGGCACTGTTTCCAACCGGCTACTCCGGCATGTCAAAGTTGCGAATCGCGCAGTGGCGGGATGATGCGCTTGGGCCGATGCAAGTCGTTTCAGGGCGGCTGGATAAGCCTAAAGTGCATTACGAAGCGCCTCCTGCTTCCCGCGTGCCGGCAGATATGGCGCGCTTTCTCCACTGGTACGAGCACGAGCCGGAGCCTTCCGGCTTGCTTCGAGCCGGCCTGGCGCATCTTTGGTTCGTCACAATTCACCCGTTCGATGACGGCAATGGGCGCATCGCGCGGACCATTGCCGACCAGGCCTTGTCGCGAATGGACCAAAGCAGCCAGCGCTTCTACAGCATGTCGAGCCAGATTCAAGAGGAGCGTCGGCAGTACTACGACATTTTGGAAAGGACGCAGACAAGCGATCTCGACATCACGGAGTGGATGCTGTGGTTTGTGCAGTGTTTCGAGCGAGCGGTCATTGGGGCCGACGGCCTGACCCAAGGTGTTTTGGCCCGAGCTCGCTTCTGGCAGGATCGCCTCGGCGAGGAGTTCTCACTGCGTCAGCGAAAGCTTCTGGATCGGATGCTCTCTGGCTTCGAGGGCAAGATGACGGCTAAGAAGTGGGCGGCGATCGGCAAGTGCTCACCTCCCACGGCCCTGCGGGATATCACCGATCTCATCGAGAGAGGCATTCTCGTTCGCGAAGAAGGCGGCAGCAAGAATTCCGCTTACAAGTTAGCTCCATCGAATGATCCTGGCGGCCGCCCGCTCGTGTCAGACTCTTAAGCGATGCTTGAGCCCACGACGGATGCACCTAAGCGAGAGGAACAGGTTTTGGTTTTGGCCGCTGGTGGCTTGACCGACAAGGAAATCGCCCTTCGATTGGGGATTAGCCCGGACACGGTTGGGACTTATTGGCGGCGGGTTTTGGCCAAGTATCAGGCGGCGAGCCGCACTGAGGTTGTGGCCAAGTACATGGAAGATCGGGCGAAGGTCTCCATGGAGAGCCTAAGGTATGTGAACGAGTGCTTGACGCTGTTTAACGAGCACATGCTGGAGCATGGTGGGACGGCTACTTTGGCGGACGCGATTCTGGCTAGCGTTTGCGACTGGATTCTTGTTTTTGATGCGGAGCGGCGGGTGGTTTTCTCGAATCGGCCGTTGCCGGCGGGCAGCGTGATTTCCGATTTCATTTCATCGGATGACGGATTTGCGGCGCTGGATCTGGCGGTGCAGGGGCCGGTCGAGGCGGTTTGGGCGCACGATGGGGATGAGTATCAATTCGCTTTAGCCCCCGGGGTTGGAGCGGCGGCGGGGCATGTTACGGGCTGTGGGCGGGTCGTGAGTTCGATTGATACTTCTGAGCCGGTTGTTCAGGCTTAAACGTAGTGCCTTCATCCGTGAAGGCATCTCTCCCGATAACTAGGTACCACGAATTTGTCGGGAGGAGATGCCTTCACGGATGAAGGCACTACGTTTAAGCGATTATCTTGTGGGCTA
>JBGGMI010000050.1:0-19749 GCA_041288075.1 Fimbriimonas sp. | reverse complement strand
GCTGACGGCTTGCGCCCCCCGGTAAGGCTTGCCAAGTCCCTTGTGCAGGTACGCCCCCGGCGAGACTCGAACTCACGACCTACCGCTTAGAAGGCGGTTGCTCTATCCACTGAGCTACGAGGGCAGGGAGAAGAGAATACCGTCTGGCCGCTCGAGCGGCGAGGACAGCATAATGAAATGTGTCTAACAGCGAAGCACCGGTCTGCGTGGCAGTGGTCATCTGCAACGACGTCATCGAGGACAAGCGGACGAGCAATAAGAGCCTGATCGGGATCTTTAATGCGATCGCTGCGCCTCAATTACCCGTGACGCACCCGCGGATGAACGTGTTGGCTTCGATCACCAATGCCTCCGGCGACCTGCCGATCACGCTCGTGCTCCGCACCCCTTCCGGGAGAGACATCATGAAGGTGGAAGGCTCGGTTCCGATGCAGGACCCGCTTGCGGTTATGGACATCGTGTTCGAGCTGAACGGGGTGCCGATCGAGGAGCTCGGGACGTACATGGTGGACATCCTTTCGGAGAACTTTTATCTTGGCGGTCGGCGCTTCCAAGTGATCCCTTCGTGGATCAACCAGCAGCAGTAGCGGATGTGGATTTTCCAGAACGAGGCGTTTCTATCGATTGTCGCTGAGCGAGGGAGCACGGGGCGGCTGTTGGTTCGCTCTCGTGTGGAGGGCGACATCCAGCGCGCGTTGCCACACGCAGAGGTATTTGAAGATCTCTCAGCGGACTACCGGTATCGTGCGTTCGTGTCCAAGGAAGATTTGAAGGCGGCGCTGTCGAAGGCGGTCGACGACATCGACTATGACAACTTTAAAAAGTCGGTGCCAGACCATCAGCGCCATAAGGCTTATATGAAGGTCTGGCAGGCGATGTTTTCGGCGTATCGCCGTTAGTTGCTGGGCGGCACGAACGCGACGGTGTCCCCTGCCATGAGCGGCGTGTTCATCGGCACGAAGTCATCGTTGAGTGCCGCACGCATGTCGAGGTGTGTTAGCGAAAAGTTGTGTGCCATGCGAAGATCTCGGTATAGCTCTTCGGGCGTCATGGCTTCTGTAAGGAGCGCTTCCTCAGGAAGCCCCCGTTGGTCTTGCAGCGTCGCAATATAGCGAACTCTTATCGTCTTCATCTGTCACTCATCCTGCACAACCGCGCGCAGAACTCTCCCTCGCCTATCATTGTTCGGCATTTTTTGCATTTTGGGGGAAAGTTTTTGCATTTGTTTTACTCGGAGCGAGAAAACAGCCCTGGCAAGGAGCACAACGGCATTCGTCGCATACTGACCACATGCCGCGTTTGAAGCTGAGCGCCTTTGAGGAGGAGATTTGGGACGCTTGGGAGGCACTCGCGTTCGAGAGCGGTGGCTTTGCGGGCAAGCCGCAGTCCCGGCAGGAACTCGAGGCGGAACAGAGGAGGCAGCTTCCAGCATGGGATGAGCTGTTAGGGAGAATCCATGATGGCGAGCAATGGACCGTTGGATTGGGAACCGCCCTTGCTGTCACGCACAGCCGCTGGCATAACGCCATGATTCTGAGGGATTACGAGCGGGCGGTTGTTGAAATCGACCGTGCTCTCACACACCCGTCGAAGCTCAGCAGACACGATCTCTCTGAACTGCCCATCTACTTGCAAGTAGCTCGAATGGGTGCGGGCTTCGAAGGGAATGCAGCCCTGAGCCTCGAACGCCATATTCACTCTGGAGTTTATCAGCTAGGCAACATGGCTCGTTCGATCTGCTACTCGCTGGTCTGCCTGGCAAACGACCTGGAGCCGTCGCGCCCAATTGCTCCGGAAACGAGGCAGCTGCTCTGCTCCCTTTCGCGCGCGAAGAAGACAACCAAGAGGGTGCTGAGACTCTGTGAGAGCGCTGTCACGTGGGGTGATGCCGCTCGATGCTTGGAGCAGATCGCTTGGGATGGGGGACTGCAGCAATCCGAAAATGCCACTTTCAGCACCGAATCGGGAAAGTGACACCTGTAGGCGTATAATGTCACTAACCGGGTGCTCGCAGAAGCTGGACCGGGTGCGTTGATCGTCTCGAAAGCACCCCCTCTCACACACCGGCCACGGAGGGCTTGAACATATGCTGGTGCTTACGCGCAAAGTAGGCCAGAGCATCGTGATTGGTGACGAAATCGAGGTGGTGGTGCTAGAGGTCCGGGGCGAACAGGTCCGGGTCGGCATTCGCGCGCCGAAGACCGTCAGTGTGCACCGCAAAGAGGTGTACGACCAGATCCAGGGCGAGACTCCCGCTACTCCTGAAGAGGAGGCGTAGCTCTTTATGGCAAAGCAGGAGCCCGAGCTCCTCTCCCTCTCCGGCATTAGCGGCATCACGATGTTCTTTTGTGCGGCCGCGATTGGGGCTTACCATGTGCGCACGATGGGGGCTGTGGAGGTTTATCCGTATGCCTTCGTGCTTGCGGTGCCGTTTATGACGGTGGTCTCGTTCATGTTCGTGTCCGCGTTGGTTCCAAGGCTGTATGCCACAGCGCGATTGCGATTTCCATTGACGGTTTCGCTGCCGATCATTTACTGCCTGCTGATGCTGGTTTCGACGGTGCTTTGGAGCAGTACGGGGAATTCCCTGGTGCGGCCAAACCCGGCCTTGGATGTGCTTGCCATCTGGTTCAGCCCAACGGTGCTGCTGCTGCTGGCAGTCATCCAGTTTGTTGCTTTGACCCTGGTCGGTAAGTTGATTCGGTAGGCTCGTTTGCGGATGCAGGTTCACTTCGGTATCGATCTTTTGCAGGCTGAGTGGCTGAGTGCGGTTGCTTGCGTTGGCACGTTCGATGGGGTGCATCTGGGGCATCAGTCGGTGATTCGGCGTGCGGTCGAGGAGGCTCGGTCGGCGGATTTGCCTTGCGTGCTGCTGACCTTCGACCGCCATCCGGCTGCGATTCTGGCTCCTTCGCGCTGCCCGAAGGCGATTGCTCCCTTGCAGGACAACTTGCGTGAGTTTGAGAAACTGGGCGTGTCTCTGTCGATCGTTTTGCACTTCGATGCTTCCTTAAGTCGCACTCCTGCTTCGGAGTTCTTGGAGCGGTATCTGGTCGGGGCGTCGCGTGCGCGATCGCTGGTGGTGGGGCACGACTTTGCGATGGGCAATGGGCGTGAGGGGGATACGGACTGGCTTCAGGAGCGGATTCCAACCATCGTGATGCCTCCATTCGCGGTCGATGGTCACCGGGTGAGTTCGAGTGAGATTCGGGAGGCGGTTTCGTCGGGCGATGTGCAGCATGCCTCGAAACTGTTGGGTCGACCGTTCGCGGTGAGCGGGATCGTCGTTGCCGGGCAGAAGCTCGGGCGGGAGCTCGGTTTTCCGACGGCTAATATGGCTCGCTCGTTTGATCAGGTTTTGCCTTGCGATGGGGTTTATGCGGGGTGGTTCGAGTGCGACTTTGGGCGGTTTAAGGCGGCGGCTTCGATCGGGACGCGGCCTGCTGTTGGGGGTGGTCAGCGGACGATCGAGCCTTATCTGCTGGATTATCCGGGTCACTCGCTGTACGGGATGTCGGCAAGGCTGGAACTGGTTCATCGACTGCGGGATGAGATGAACTTCGATGGGTTGGATGGGCTCAAGGAGCAGATCCGGCTGGATGTGGCTGAGGTTGCTTCGCTTCTGGTCTAAGAGAGGCTCTGTAGAAACTGCTCGGCTTCCGTGGCGTTTGTGAAGGCGATGACTCTCGGACCATCTTTTGCCGCCGCCCAAGCTCGAATTCGTAGGCGCTTGCGCTTCCACGACTTAAAGTGCCAGAGGATGATGGAGTCTTTGGAAAGGGTGTTTTTCCAGGTTTCGATGTTCCCGTTGCAGACGTACTTCTTGTCGATCACACGCGCTAAGGTTCTTCTGACGAGGCGTTGCAAGGAGAACCAGCGGGGGTAATCGAGGGCGATTATGAGTTCGGCTTTCGCGAGAGGGATTTCGATCCATTTTCCGTAGGCAGTGTCGAGAATCCATTCTTCCGCGGCACAGATCCTCTCGGCCTGTTCGCGCTGATATTCCTCGGTGGTATTGATCCAACCGGGGAGCCATGCCATGTCGTCTACGGACGTCCAAGGGATGCCGGTGCGTTCGCTGAGTGCTTTCGCGAACGTCGTCTTCCCTGAGCCACAAACGCCGTAGACGAGGATTCGTTTTTCGGTCAGTTTCATGGGGGCTTGGGTAAGGAGGTAAGGCAGTAAAGACGGAGCCGGTGGGCCACAGATAGCGGCTTCGAGTTGCCCCGGTCGATGTTCAACCGGGGCTTTCGATCCTGCTAGATGAGCTGACGGAGCACGTATTGCAGGATGCCTCCGTTCAAGTAGTACAGGTTCTCCTGAGGGGTGTCAATGCGCACCAGCACCTTGAACGTCTTCTCCTTGCCGTCTTTTGTGGCCTTCATCGTGAGGACCTTGCCGCTGGACCAAGAGGATTTCACACCCTCGTTCAGGCCCTCGAGATCGAAGACTTCCGAGCCATCGAGTCCAAGAGAGGCCGCGCTCTGGCCGTGCGTGAACTCCAGCGGGACGACGCCCATGCCGATGAGGTTGGAGCGGTGGATGCGCTCATAGCTCTCCGCCAAGACCGCCTTGATGCCCAGCATGTAGGTGCCTTTGGCGGCCCAGTCGCGGCTGGAGCCGGAGCCGTATTCCTTGCCGGCGATGACGACGAGCGGTATGTTCATCGTCTTGTATTGCATCGCGGCCTGGTAGATAGTGGTCACGTCGCCAGTTGGCAGGAAGGTGGTGAAGCCGCCTTCAGTGCCGGGGGCGAGCTGATTTCTTAGGCGGATATTCGCGAAGGTTCCCCGCACCATCACCTCGTGGTTGCCGCGGCGTGAACCGTACGAGTTGAACATGGCGGGGGTGACGCCGTGCTCGGTTAGGTAGGTGCCTGCGGGGGAGTTGAGCTTGATGGCTCCGGCTGGGGAGATGTGATCGGTGGTGATGCTGTCCCCGAGGACAGCGAGGGCTCGCATGCCAACGAGCTCGGGCACGTCGGTGGGGGCGGCTTTGCCCATGCCGTTGAAGTACGGCGGGTTTCGCACGTAGGTGGAACCCGGATCCCAGTCGAAGCGGTCCTCGCCTTCGATCTTGATGGCTTCCCACTTCTCGTCGCCTTTGAAAACATCCTTGTAGTTGGTCTCGAAGAGGTCCGATTTGACCGCGGTGTGCATCACGTCCTGAATCTCGTGCTGCGAGGGCCAGATGTCGCGGAGGAAGACCGGCTGGCCGCCCTTGTCCGTGCCGAGCGGCTCCGTTTGGAGATCGATGTCCATGGTGCCGGCGAGGGCGTAGGCGACCACGAGAGGCGGCGACATCAGGTAGTTGGCGCGGACGTCCTGGTTGATGCGGCCTTCGAAGTTTCTGTTGCCGCTGAGGACGCTGGCGACCACGAGGTTGTTCTCGTGAATTTGCTGGCTGAAGACGTCGGGCAAGGGGCCGGAGTTTCCGATGCAGGTCATGCAGCCGTAGCCGACGACATGGAAGCGGAGCGCCTTCATGTACTCGGTCAGTCCGGCGCGGTCGTAGATGTCGGTGATGACTCGTGAGCCGGGGGCCAGCGAGGTTTTCACCCAGGGCTTCGTTTCGAGGCCTCTTTGGACTGCTTTCTTCGCGAGCAGTCCGGCGGCGAGCATGACGCTGGGGTTAGAGGTGTTGGTGCAGCTCGTGATCGAAGCGACAACCACGTCGGCGTGGTGGATTTGTGCCGCTTGGACACCCACATTTGAGGGGTTCTCCATGACCGCTACGGAGCCGGAGTGGGTGCCTCCGCTTGGAGAGCCTATGCCGAGAATGGAGGTCATTTCGCCCGACTTGTCCACCCCCTTATAGGTGAACCGCGTGTGTCCACCCTTGACAAAGCTCTCGAAGCTCTTATGGAAGTTGGTCCGGACGTCGGGTAGGAGCAGGCGGTCCTGCGGGCGCTTGGGGCCGGCGACGCTGGGCTGAACCTTGGCGAGATCTAGTTCGAGGGTGTCGGTGTATTTGCACTCGGGGCACTCGTCGGTGTAGAACATGCCGACTTCGCGGAAGTACGCCTCGGTGAGCCGAACCTGGTGCTCGGGGCGGCCGGTGAGGCGCATGTATCGCAGCGTTTCTTCGTCCACTGGGAAGATGGCGCAGGTCGCGCCGAATTCGGGGGACATGTTCCCGATCGTGGCTCTGTCTGCCAGGGCGAGGCCCTTTAGACCGGGGCCGAAGAACTCGACGAACTTACCGACGACTCCCTTCTTACGAAGCATCTCGGTGACCGTGAGAACCAGGTCGGTTGCAGTGGTTCCTTCTGGCAGTGAGCCGGTGAGCTTGAAGCCGATGACTTGCGGGATGAGCATGCTGACCGGTTGGCCGAGCATGGCCGCCTCGGCTTCAATTCCGCCTACGCCCCAACCAAGGACGCCCAAGCCGTTGACCATCGTGGTGTGCGAGTCGGTGCCGACGAGGGTGTCGGGGTAGATGGACTTCTTGCCGCTGTCGTCATGCACGAACGCGACTCGCGACAAGTGCTCCAGGTTGACCTGGTGGACGATTCCCGTATTCGGCGGGACGACCTGGAAGTTGTCGAACGCCGTCTGGCCCCACTTGAGGAATTCGTACCGCTCGTTGTTGCGCTCGTATTCCAGGTCGCGGTTGATGGTGATGGCGTCGTCTCGGCCAAAGGCGTCGGTTTGGACGCTGTGGTCGATGACCAGCTCAACGGGCTGCAGCGGGTTGATCTTTTCAGGGTTTCCACCGAGATCCGCCATCGCGTCGCGCATCGCGGCGAGATCGACGACGCAGGGGACGCCGGTGAAGTCTTGAAGGATGACGCGGGCCGGGGTGAAGGAGATCTCCTCGGTCGGATCAGACTTGGGGTTCCACTTCGCCATCGCCTCGATGTCGTCGGCGAAGACACTGAGGCCGTCCTCGTTGCGAAGTAGGTTTTCGAGCAAGACCCTGAGTGAATAGGGAAGCTTGTCGATGTCATAGCCCTTCTCTTTCAGGGCATTGTTGCAGTAGATCTCGTAATCGGTCCCCTCAAAGTTGAAGGTCGTCCGTGCTCCGAAGCTGTTTAAGTCCATTTGCACCTCCTGTGACGCAGCGCCTCCTTTAGCGGCGTGGTTCTGCGGCGTCGAGGAGGGGTTGTATTGGTTACAGCATACCTGTGGCGTTTGGGGGAGCCTTTGTAGCCCTACTCAGTCGAACAGGCCACCGAGGTTGCCGCTCTCTAGTTCGAGGAGCTTTCTCTTCACATCGATGCCGCCCGCGTAACCAGTCAACGCTCCCGTCGCGCCGATGACGCGATGGCACGGGACCACGATCGCGATCGGATTGGTCGCGTTGGCCCGACCCACCGCCCGACTCGCATCCGGCCGCCCCAATCGATGCGCGAGGTCGCCGTACGTCCGCGTTTGCCCATATGGAATCTCCATAAGCAACCGCCAAACTTCCATCTGGAAAGGCGACCCGTCCATCCCGAGCGCCAGCGAGAACGAAGTCAACTTCCGGTCGAAATACAGCGCAAGCTGCTCGCTTACGGGCTTCAGCTTCTCAAGATCACGCGAAGCTCCATGCGCAGACAAATGCTCCCTCGCATCGCTCGTCCACAACTCCACCAGGCGCCCATCGCCATCCACCACGGGCGTTGTGTATCCGAAGGGCGCTTGCAGAACGGTGAAGAAACGTTGCGCCATTACTTGACGAGCTTCATCGTGCTGGAGGTGGACTGATCCATCTTCATCTTCCCAAAGGCAGTCGAACCCGATCCCGTCGAAACCACCTCGACCGGCATGCCCGTCACTACGTCCACCTTCATCACCGCAGTGGTGTTCATGGTCGTCGTCACGTTCCCTGAAGGGGCACCCGAGTTCTTTGGCGGGACGATGCCGAAGCTGCCTTTAAGGCTCACCGAAATGACCGCCAGCTTCCTGCCGTTGCTAACCTCAAATGACTTCAGCACCATGTTCACCGGAATCTTGCCGCCCGTGATGCTCATGCCCTGCATCATGCCGCTCATCATCTTCTGAAAGTCCATAACGGAGGACCACTTCGAGCCGACGCCGACCGGCTCCGCAGGAAAGCCCTGCATAGAGCCCAAGCCGCTCGACATACCGGACATCACGCTTTGCATCATCGCCGAACCGGAGGCCTTCATGTCGACAGGCCGGCCGCGGTTGTCCATAACGGCAGTGGTTTTCGTGCCGTTGAGGGTCTTCTCGATGTTAGCGGCCATGCCGGCAGCGGGACCGGTTGCGGTCACCTTCGCACCACTCATCGTGGTTTCCGTCGTGACCTTACCGCCGACGTTCTTCACGATTTTAGTCGTCACCGTCATCGTCTGCTTCATCGACATCTTGCCTTGCGGGGTCGTTTGGCTGTTAGTCGACGTGCTGGCGTAGACGTAAGTCTTTCCGGCTGGCGGGTTGTAGCGGAGAGTGACTTTTTGAGCCTGAGCCGAGAGAGCTGCACCGACGACGGCGAGCATAGCGAGTGAGCGGAGGATTGTCATGCTTGAATTATAGGGCACTCATTCGGTGTAGGATGGCAAGATGGCCGTTTGCCTTGCTCTTGCCCTCGCCTTTTCCGCAACTCCGCCAGTCCAAGTCTATCGCGATTCGTGGGGAGTGCCGAGCATCGTGTCCCAGGATTTGGAGGGCGTGTACTACGGCCTCGGCTACATGCACGTCACGGACAACGCGGAGCGGATGGCGCTGAACTACAAAATCTCGCGCGGACGATCGGCGGAGGTTCTGGGGCGGACGCAGATGCTGCAAGACGGCTTCCTTCGAGGGCTTGAGATCGAGGAGCGGGCGGAGGCGGCGAAGCTTTCTCCGGTGAGCGAGATGATCGTGCGCTCGTATCTCGAGGGTGCCAATCGGGCTCTCGCGGAGAAGCGAGCGACCATCCCGGCGTGGGTCCAGCCGTTCACTCGCACGGACGTTCTGTCGATGGGACAGTTCGTGAACTGCGCCTTTCCTTTGCTGGATTTGTCCAGTGCCTTGATGCCGGGAACCGGATCAAATCAGTTCGCCATCGGCCCCCGACGAAGTGCCACCGGCTCACCGATCATCTCAATGGATCCGCACCTAGAATGGAATGGAGCGGACGGCGGGATTGTCTGGTATGAGACTGGGCTCTACGGTCCGGGGCTCAGTTTTCGGGGCGTCACGATCCCTGGTTTGCCCGCCGGGGCGATGGGGCACAACGACCGCGTGGCGTGGTCGTTCACCAACAACAACCCCGTGCTGGCGGTGCGATATTCCGTGGTAGTCGACCCCACGAATAAGAATCGGTACAGCTACCATGGCGAGTGGAAGGACTTCCGCACGAAGCAGGTGAAGATGGCCTACCGCGATGGCGCGGAGCTAAAGGAGCAGACCCAAACGCTGAAGCTGACCGAATGGGGGCCGATGGTGCCGCTTCGAAGCGAAGCCGCTTATATCGAGCCGCTTGGCAATATCATGGGGCTCGAACAGTTCCTAGCGATGATGCGCGCTCGCTCGGGCTCAGAGCTTCGGGCGGCGCTGGGGATGCGGGGGCTTTCGATGTGGAACTTCGTTTACGGCGACGTGCAGGGAAACATCGGCTATCAATACAACGCGTTCCTTCGACGGCGCGACCCGAGCTTTGATTGGCGCGGAACCGTGCCGGGGAACGATCCCAAAACGCGGCTGGGCTCGTTGCTGAGCCTGGATGAGCTGCCGAACGTGGTCAATCCCAGCTCGGGGCTACTGGTCAACGCGAACAGCTCGCCCTGGCTGACTCCGCTTGGGCCAGGAATGAAGTCCGAGTGGTCGTCATACATCACTTCATATGGGCCGACATCGCGATATGAGCTGTTGAGCCAGTTGGTTCGGTCCGATGCTTCCGTGGAGCCCGGAGAAGCTCGGATGATGGCTACGGACACGCATTTGCCGTACTTCGCAGCGGCCAATCGAGCCCTTGCGGATGCCGGAGCCACCGGGGATGGGATCGAGCAGCTTCGCCGCTGGGACGGGCGGGCGGACATCGATTCGGTCGGAACCGCGCTGTACGCCTACTGGGGCTCTCAGAATGCGGCTATCGCAGCGCTGGTGCAGAAGGCGGTGAAGGGCACGGCGTGGTCTGCGGAGGAAAAGGCTCTAGCCGTGTCGTCGTTGGCCGCAGCGGAGAAGGCTCTGGTGCGGGACTTCGGAAAGCTAGCTGTCCGCTGGGGCGAGGTGCTGCGAATGCGGCGCGGCTCTCGCGAGATCGGCGTGTCCGGTTATGGGTACATCGTGCCGGGGCTTGGAGCGGCGGTGAACCCCACCGGCTCGGCTCGGAGAGGGCCTCTGAACGGGGAGATCGTGGCGACGCGGGGATCGAGTTGGCGAATGGTGGTGTCGCTGGAGCCTTCGGGGGTGCGGTCCTGGAGCGTAGTGCCCTACGGGAACTCGCACGATCCTGCGAGCCCCTTCTACGCCAACCAGATGAGCCTGTTCGCGACAGGGCGGTACAAGGAGACGACCTCCGGGGCGGCTGCGGCGAAGGCTCGGGCGGCGCAGAAGATCGTCTTAACCAGGTGACAGAGGGCGACTTGCAAAATCGCCCTTGAACGCTACTTGCCGGCCCTATAGGTCGCCCAAGCGTTGCTCATCCGCGCCGACTGCTCTTTGGTGAACTGCCACTTACACGAGTCGGTGGTGTAGTCCATGAAGTTCATCGTCGGATCGGCGCCCTTAAATCCGGCACCGGTGCACGTATCGATGGTTCCGGTAGGGCAGCTCCAGTTGTATCTGGCCTGTGCGGGCGTATCAGAAACGTAGTCGCCGGTGGTCGTACATCCACCCTCGAACGTGTGGTACAGCCCTGCCCAGTGGCCGATCTCGTGCACGGCCAGATCGCCGAGGTTGAACTGAGCGTCGGCACCCCCGGGCATTCCCGTGTAGTCGAGCGTCGGACCGTCCATCGCAGGATTCGAGGCGTACCACCAGGGAAAGCCGCCATAGCCCATCAGCCCCGCTGGCAGGTCGCGAATGTACAGGTTCAGATCATCGGCCGATCCGCGCCGGAGGGCAGTCTTCATCGCCACCTCATCCGCGCTGTCTCGCTCACACGTGAACCACACGGAGTTTGCAGTGCGGTCGACGGACACGAGCGTAAACCTGAAGGGAGTGTTGAACCCGCCCGGAGATTGGGTGCCTGCATACGCGTTGTTTAAAACGTTCATCTGCGTGGCGATAGTGGAGTCGAGGATGTTTCCTTCGCCCGCTCCGCCAGTGATGACATGCACATACACAGGAATGTTAATCTGAGTTGTGCCACTGCCTCCGCCACCCCGAGAGGCCAATTGGATCTCGACGGCTGCCGCTTCCGCCGGTGTAGGCGAATCCGTGGCGCAAAATGCGACGGCACCTTGTGGTTGGTCGACGATCGGGGCTGGGCTACCGGCACATCCGGTAAAGGACATAACGCAGGCGAAAGCCGCCACTGGCAAACCGAGTAGGAAAAGTTGTTTTTTCAAGCGCACCATTGCTCCTCATTCGATCCCTCGCCTTTCCTCCCGCGCTAGATCTTTAGTGGCTGTAACTATATCACAGCGACTGCAATTTATTGCAACAATCGCCTAAGATGGGGCGAAGACACTACTGCGCTCGGAACGCGTCACTGACCATCCAGCCTATCAATGCTCCGAAATAGGCCACATTTCCACTCCAGACGAGGACTTGGCTTGGGCGAATGGCGGGGGAGATGTCGGCGGCGATCGTGAGGATAAGGACCGCTATGGTGACCCCGATAACCAGGCGTGTCGTGGAGTAGTTGAAAGCCCTCTGGACCAAGCCGAGGACGACGTAGAGGATCACCGCGACCCAGAAGTTGGCGAGAGCCACTGCACCGAGAATGACCGCGGGGCCAACACGTCCCACTGCGTTCGTTGTCATCGAGGTGAAGCTGTCGAGAAAGTTGCCAATGGCCAGGGAAGCCCCCACCGCGAGGCCCGCGAAGAAGGTCATAAAGAGCAGCCCCACGGTCCAGGTGGAAATGAGCGGAAGGGCGTGGAAGACCGAGCTTTCCTTGCTGAGAGCGATGAATCCGCTTGCGACGAGGACGATTCCCACGCCAACCGCAGGGGCGGCAGGGATTTCGCCGTGGCCCTGAAGGCTGGTCGAGGAGCCCTTTCCCGTCACGACAACCGAGGCACCCAGCAGTTGCTCGTAGCGGCGCTGGTAGATCGGGTTCGTCGCATCGAATTGAACGGCGTAGGCGTACATCTTCGCCGCCTCGTTCACGTTGCCTCTGGAGCGGGCGATGTCGCCAAGCACTGCATACGGGATCGGCTGACGGGGGTCTGATTTTCTGATCTCTCGGGCAAGCGCTTCGGCCTCGGCGAGGCGGCCCCTGGCGAAGAGAGAGGTCAAGCGCTGAACGTCGGTCGAGGCTCGCGGGCGGTCGGGCGTGCCGAAGGTGGCTTTCTTGGCCGGTTCGCGCTGGGTTCTCGCCTGCTCTTGCTTGTATTGCGCAATGCGCTGCAGGGTCTCGTCGTAGACTCTGCGTTTCTCAGGGTCGCTGAGGACCTCGTGAGCGTCTCGCGCATCATTGAAAATCTTAACCGAGCTCGGCGCTTTGGAACGATCCGGGTGGTGGAGGAGGACAAGCTTGCGGTAGGCCGAGCGTATCTCGGCCTGAGAAGCAGTCGCGGGTATTCCCAGGGCTTCGTAGTGGGTTTTGGGCAATACAGGTTTAGGTTATCACGCAAAACGTAGTGCCTTCATCCGTGAAGGCATCTCCTCCGGATGCTTTGCACCATTCTCTAGAGGCGAACGAAAATGATCAGGGGCCGGAGGAGATGCCTCCACGGATGGAGGCACTACTTAGTTCGCCATTTCTGCGCCCATCGGAGCGTAGTGGCCCATGTAGAACGTGATGACGACGAAGCCGATGTAAATTGCAACCGCGAGCCCGAGCAAAACGCCTACCATGAGCCCAGTTTGGGTCGAGCGGGTTTCGGCTTCGTCCTCGTAAAAGTCCGCCATCTTGTTGAGCATGTGGTCGAGGTTGCCGGTGCGTTCACCGGTGTCGATCATGTCGATCACGATGGGAGAAAACGCACCGGTCGCCTTCAACGTCTCTGTGAGTCCGCCTCCCTCCTCGATCCGCGCATAGGCCGGGAGCATGAGCGCGCGGAGGTATTCGTTGCCGCAGGCGTTCGCGGAGAGCGTAAGCGACTCGGGGAGGGATACGCCGCCTTTGTAGAGCGCGCCGAACGCGCGGCCGAACTTTGCCATCGCGATCTGGCGCATGGTCTTGCCGATAAACGGGATGTGCGCGGTGAAGGCGTCCCAGTTGTACTTAATCGCAAAGTTCGCCAGCCCTACCCGGAGGAACAGGAAGATGCCGATGATGATCGGGGTGAGAATGATCCACGTCTTGGGCTCGGTGAGGGGCGAGCTAAGACCACCGCTCTTTCCGAGCGAGGCGATGATCATGTTCGTGGCGATGACGATAATGATGGACGCGCCGATCTGGAGCTTGGGATAGAAGGTGACGCGGCGATATAGGTTTCTGAGCTTGATTTCACGGTCGAGGTAGTCGGCGACCAGGGTCAGCGCATCGTCCATGAAGCCGCCCTTCTCACCGGCTCTTACGAGGCTGACGATGACGGGTCCGAAGACCTCTGGGTACCGTTGCAAGCCTGCAGAGATGGGGCGTCCCGCTTCGACGTGGCCTTTGATCTCGGTGATGATCTCGCCGAGCTTCGGACTCTTCGACTGCCTCGACAGGGTGTGGAGACTCTGCACGATGGGAACGCCGGCTTCCAGCATCGTGGCGAGTTGGCGGAAGAAGAACGCGAGGTGGGTGAGACCGACCTTGCCGATGATCGGTCCCAGCACGCTGGTGTCGACGTACGACCGTTCTTCGATTGGCGGACCCTGAACCGGTGGGGCCGTGGCGGGAATCTCCGAGTTGGGAGCTTCCTGGATTCTCGGGGCCTCCATGGGTCTTGCGAGTGGGTCGTTGGGGTTGGTGGCAACCCCGATTCGAAGGACCTGCATTCCCTTCGTGGAGAGCTCGCTGGCGGCATGATCCAGCGACGTGCCGAAGACGAGGCCGTTCACGACCTGGCCGTCTGCTCCCTGAGCTTGGTATTCGAAAGTTGGCATGCCTAATCTAAGAGACTACCGGGCGGCGGTGAAAGAGTTCATTCTGAACCTGCTTTCGGCATTTGCAGTCCATTAACTTAACGTGAGCCAGCAATTTTACTGGCTCCGCTTCTGAATGGGAGAGCAAATGGAAACTGTACAAACAAATACCGCAAACGCCTTTAGCGGCTGGGATGTAGCGCTGATGAATACGATGGCGTTCCTTCCGAAGCTGTTGGGCTTCCTCGTCGTTCTGGTCATCGGCTGGTTCGTGGCTAAGTTCCTTGGCAATCTTGTCGACAAGCTTTTAATGAAAGCGGGCATTGATAATGCGATCGCGAAGTCGGGGATCCGAGAAGCCCTGGCGAAGTCCGGTACGCGAGCTTCCGCTATCGCCGGGAAGATCGTGTTCTTCGCGAGCTTCCTGTTTGTGTTGAACGTGGCGTTCGGCATGTTCGGGCCTAACCCGATCAGCGACTTGCTGACCGGCATCATTGCCTTCATTCCTAACGTGGTCGTGGCGATTGCCCTCGTGGTCGTCTCGGCTCAGATCGCTGCTTTCGTGCGCGAACTGATCAACGCGACGCTTGGCGGTCTCAGCTATGGCAAGATGCTGGCCAATCTCGCGGCCTTTGCGATCGTCGTGGTTGGGGCGTTTGCTGCCCTGACGCAGTTGAAAATCGCTCCGGAGATCGTGCTCGGCCTCTACTACGCGATGCTCGCGATTGTCGTTGGAGTTTCGGTCGTAGCAATCGGCGGTTCTGGAATCATGGCCCTTCGCCCTCGTTGGGACACAGTGCTGAACAAACTCGACCAGGAAGTCCCTCGAGTGAAGGACGAGATTCGAATGGGACAGACGATGGCGCAACCGTCGGATCGCTCTGGCGGGTACGCCGCGTAGCAGGAGTCTAGGGGTCGAGGGGTCGAGGATTCGAGGAGTCTGGGAGTCGAGAATACGTTGACTCCCTGACTCCTCGACCCCTCGACTCCTTCCCCGAAACGGGTTCAATGTTCTTACATGTCCCGTGGCTATGGATTGGCCTTTTTCTTGCTTCTTCTGGCTGGCTGCTCGAGCCAGCCGGATTTGATGCCGCTTAGCGTGGGACGCTCGGTTACGTATGAGGTCACGCATGGGCTGGAGAAGCATGTGGAGGCTCTGACCGTCACGGCGGAAGTTCCGATCATGGGGCGCACGGGGTATGAGTTTTCAGGGCCGATGGGGGTTTCGCGGCTGGTGTGGCAGAACGGGGTGCTATATGCCAGTCAGACCGCCAATGCCGTCCTCGATCCGCCGGTGCCACTTGTCTCCCTCGATGGGAAGCCAAGAACCTGGACGGGAACGCTCGAAGCGCTGGAGGTGAGCAGCGATGCGACGGCCGAGCTGGTTCAGAAGCAGGTGAAGGGGCTGGAGTTGGGCTCGCGAAAGGTGGATGCCACGCTTTCGACTTTGACCATCAAGATGCCGCGCGGCTCGATCGAGGTGCAGTCCTGGTTCGTTCCCGGAGAAGGTTTGGTGCAGCAGGAGCAGCGCACGGGCAACGTATTGGTCCTGCGCATGGAGATGCTGGGCGGGGCGAAAGAGCAGTCGTAGAGCCCACCGCGCGCGGCACTTGAGGAGGGGGGTCTGGTACCCTCTTGGTTCGCACCCATGAGAATTTTTACTTCGGAATCGGTCAGTGAGGGGCATCCGGACAAGCTTGCGGACCAGATTTCAGACGCGTTGCTCGACGCTTTTCTCGAGCAAGATCCGACTGCTCGTGTGGCCATCGAAACGCTGCTGACCCGTGGTGTCGCGGTGGTGGCCGGCGAGGTCACTTGCGAAGGTTACGTGGATGTCGCGAAGACGGTTCGGGACACCGTCAACTCTGCCGGCTACACCGATACCGACCTAGGATTCGATGGCAATACCTGCGGGGTGTTGGTGGCGATCCAGGAGCAATCGCAAAACATCGCTCAGGGCGTAAACACGGGTGGAGCGGGCGATCAGGGGATGATGTTTGGCATGGCGACTCGGGAGACGGCCGAGCTGATGCCGCTGCCGATCGCGATCGCGCACGCACTGACTCGCCAGGCTGCCAAGGTTCGCAAAGAGCATCCTTCGCTGGGTTTGCGGCCCGACATGAAGAGCCAGGTGTCGGTCGTTTATGACAGCACCGGCCCGAAGTCGATCGAGACGATCGTCGTGTCGCAGCAGCATGGGCCGAAGATGGAGGATGGGATCAAGGCCATCGTCCGCGAGCGGATCATTGCGCCGGTGCTTGCCGAATACGAGAAGTACAACAACGATCAGATCAAGTTCCACATAAATCCGACAGGCAAGTTTGAGATCGGCGGGCCGCAGGCGGACACAGGCGTGACAGGGCGGAAGATTATCGTGGACACCTACGGCGGGATGTGTCCCCACGGCGGCGGAGCGTTCAGCGGCAAGGACCCGACCAAGGTTGATCGATCCGCGGCGTACGTGGCGCGCCATGTTGCCAAGTGCATCGTTGCAGCGGGCTTTGCGGATAAGGTGGTCGTGCAACTCGCCTACGCGATCGGAGTGGAGCAGCCGGTGGCGGTAGCTCTGGAGACGTTTGGGACCGAGACGATGGATGTCGCGGAGATCGAGAAGCGGGTTCGGGCGAACTTCGACCTCTCACCTGCGGGAATTATCCAGCACCTGGACCTTCGGAGACCGATTTATCTGCCAACCGCGCGGAATGGGCACTTCGGTAATCCGGCGTTTCCTTGGGAACGGACAGTCGATTGTGACCGGCTGAAATAGCGTCTACTTGAATCGGCTCGTGACCTTGAAGCCGCACTCGTGAAACTTGCGGCCGACGGTGTTGTCGCACCAGATCCATACATCTGAACCGTCGGCGCCCTTTCCAACCACGTTGATCATGCCCGGGTAAGAGTCCACTCGGGCCCCCTTGAGGTGCTTCTTGTAGTGGTCAATAAACTTCAATGGATCCCCCTTCAGGTCGGGTTTGGCGTACCACTCACTATTCGTCGGGCGAAAGATGCGGGTGGTCATGTTCAGGTGACGGTCGTCGAGTAGTGGGGACCAGGGAGCTACGGCGGAAAGATGGGCAAGGACGTCGTCGTCAACCTTCAACCCGGGAACCTGCTCGCTCTTGAGGGGAAAGGATGTCCCGAAGAGGCCGTATTCGGTGGTCCGGTGGTTGTTCGACTCGACGACTTGGGTGACGAAGGAGCCTCGCGAGAGGCAGAGGAGTGCGATGCCGAAAAGCACGAGCACGGCGAGGACGGCGATGCTTTTCTTGGTCATGAGGATGTGGACGGGTTGTGTCAGGTGAACGTTGCGCGGCAATCTATATGCCGAAGCTGTCCGACTTGAGATCGCGCATCGCAAAAATCGTCCAGCCTAGTACCGCAAGAAGGCAAAGCGCGCCCAGAAAGATGCGGTCTGAGGAAATCAGCAGGATGCCTCCGATGAGGAGCAGCACATAAGCTGCCAATAGAACGGCGTTAAGCAGCAGCGCCGCCAGTGTCTTGAAAATAGCTGTCATCAATTTCAAACGAATCCCAACAATCTTTCCGCCGGTTGGTTGACAAAACCCTGTATTGAAGCGAATTAGATATGAGCAACCCACTTCCCAATCCTCCGATCCTCCGGTCCTCCTGCTCTCCGCCCTCTACCTCCCCACAAGATGTAGTATGAACCAGCCTTCATACACTCATACCGTCATACCACCCCTCTGGCCCACGGCAGGCAACTCCAAGGACGGGGCGGCAGTCAGAGGAAGTGCGATGAAGTTTCTTGGGATTGCACGGACGATGATCCGGTATTGGCATATGGCGCACGATCCGCGCACGCCGAAGGCCGTGAGATACATGATCTATGGGGGCATTGCATACACGCTGGCACCTATCGATCTGCTGCCCGACTGGATCCCCGGAATCGGACTTCTCGACGACGCCGCCGTGCTCCCATCCATCATCGCCCTCTCGATGATCATGATCCCGCAGAAGGTGAAAGACCAGCACGAGGCTCACGAAGAGCGGGGGATCGCCAAGAAGCAGGCCGAAGGCGTCCAAGCCCGAGTGGACGATCAGATCAAGGAAGCTCAAACCACCCCGTAAGAAATTGCGCTGGATTCCGCTGCTATTGTCGCAACAAGTTATTTCAAAAGCTTGGACAATAGGAGTGTGATTGGGGAAGAGAGGCATTCAAGGGTTCGTAAGCGCCGGCGCCCGCATCGTGCCTTTTGGCAGCGCCGTCCATTTCGCCACGGCATCCAGAGCCTGCTGATCCTCACCGGCGTTCTCATCATCGCCGTAGCCCTAATCGTGCCCTTCCTGAGCCTGATAGAGCGGATTCCGAGCTGGTTCGACTGAAGGAGGCGTAGGAGTCTTTACAAAGTTATCTTCGGCTCCTTGACTCCTTGAATCCTCGACTCCTTCCCCCATGGACCACGAAACCTTTGTCTGGCTCGCACGCTCCCGCTCCTGGCTCGCGGAGCACTTCGATGAGCGGGTTCGGCTGGAAATGGCGGCTCAGGAGGCTTACATGTCTCCGTTTCACTACCACCGGCTGTTTTCGCGGGCATTTTCAGAGACTCCTCACGAGTTCGTAACCCGGCTGAGATTAGAGCATGCCAAGAAGCTGATTCGCAGCAGCGATCTCACCATCTCGGAGATTTGCATGGAAGTCGGATACGGCAGCCTCGGCACCTTCTCCAGCATGTTCTCTCGCCACGAAGGCTGTTCACCGGTGGAGTTTCGGCGGGTCTATTCGATGCCCCAGGCCTGGACCCTGAAAGTGGTCCCAAGCTGCATGCTCAGCCTCTGGGCCGTGCCACGATAGGGCATGCCCGAGATTATCGAGCCCTTTCGAATTAAGTCGGTTGAGCCGATCCGTTTTACGACCCGCGAGCAGCGGGAGCAGATTCTTCGGGACGCACACTACAACCCGTTCCTCATCGACGCCGAGGACGTTCTCATCGACCTGCTAACCGACAGCGGCACCAGCGCCATGTCCGCCGCCCAATGGGGCGCGATTATGGTTGGAGACGAATCTTACGCGGGCTCCCGATCGTTCAAGCATTTTCAGGCGAAAGTTCAGGAAATCTTCGGTTTCAAGCACGTCATCCCTACCCACCAGGGCCGGGCCGCTGAGAAGATTCTAATGAGCATCACGGCGGGGCCGGGGAAGCTGATTCCGAACAACAATCACTTCGACACCACCCGAGCGAACATCGAATACACCGGAGCCGAGGCACGCGATCTGGTCATTCCAGAAGGCCGCGATCCAGACTCGATGCATCCCTTTAAGGGAAACATCGACCTAGAGGCTCTGCGCGAGGTTCTGCAAGGACACGCCACCGTGCCCTTCGGCATGATCACGGTTACCAATAACACAGGCGGCGGCCAACCTGTTTCGATGCAGAACATCCGCGAGGTTTCGGAGCTGCTGCACGAGTTCGGAAAGCCCTTCATCATCGACGCCTGCCGCTTCGCAGAAAACGCATGGTTTATCAAACAGCGCGAGCCTGGCTACGAGGACAAGACTGCCAAGCAGATCGCGCAAGAGATGTTCTCCTATGCCGACGGTGCGACGATGAGCCTCAAGAAGGATGGCTTCGGCAACATCGGCGGCTTCCTGGCCCTGAACGACGACGCGATGGCCGAGCAGGCGCGGAACCTGCTGATCCTCACCGAGGGCTTCCCCACTTACGGCGGG
>JBGGMI010000049.1:0-23598 GCA_041288075.1 Fimbriimonas sp. | reverse complement strand
GCCGAAGGGGACGGTGGCGACGGAGCGTAGGACGAAGGCGGATTCGGGAAGGAGGTTGTCGGGGATGTCTTCGCCGGCAAGTGCGAAGGCGGTGGCAACCGGCGGATGGGCGTGGATGACGGCCTGACAATCCTTCCTGTTCGCGAGAATCTTGAGGTGCAAACGGATTTCGCTGCTTGGCTTTGCCTCGCTGGTCGAGTTGCCGTGGTTGTCGATAACTACCAGGTCGGCAGGGCGCAGGTGGCCCTTGGTGACGCCGCTCGGAGTGCAAAGTATTTGTCGGGAAGAGAGTCTGACCGACATGTTCCCTTCAGCTCCGCCGACAAGGTCTTTCTGCCAAAGCCGCTTACCGACTTCGCACATTAGCGCCCTTGCCTGAAGCTCATTCATGCCGCAGAGATTATGCAGCAACCGCGAGTTCGAACCAGAAGGTGCTGCCGCGCGCTTCCACGCTCTCGATGTGAAGCTCGGAATTCATCAGGCGCAGCAGCTCGCAAACCGTGCTGAGGCCCAGACCCTTGCCCGGATAGATCCGCTTAAGCTCGTCATGAACCTGGCTGAACGGGGACAGGATCGACTTCTGCATGTGATCCGGGATGCCGATGCCGGTGTCACGAACCTGGAATCTGACCTTCTCGCCAACCTGCTTGACCTGCACTTCAACGGAGCCCTCCAGCGTGAATTTCGTGGCGTTCTGGATGAGTTGGAGCAGCACCTGCTTGAGCCGCAATCGATCAGCCAGGACCGGACGGTCCACCGTATGGCTCACATTGCTGGCGTATCGGAGACCCTTCTGAGTGACGGGAGCCTTACTAAGCTTATCAACCTGTCCAACCAGTTCATGGGCGTCGATCGGCTGGAGAATCATTTCCGCGCGGTCGGCGAGCAGATCGGAGTATTCGAGCACGTCGGTCAGAACGCGCATCAAGTTCGTGGCGCTTACGTCGATACCCTCAACGAAGTGCCACTGGGCGTCGGTAAGTGGTGTGTTCTTGAGTAGCTCGATGAGGCCGAGCACCCCGTTCATCGGCGTCCGCAACTCGTGGCTCATGTTGCCTAGGAACGTGTTTTTGGCGATGGAGGCCGCTTCGCTGGCGCGCCTTGCTTCTGCCAACTCAATCTCACTTCGTCGAACGCCAAGGAGGACAGATGCTTGCAGCGCAAGCTGCTTCATACCCTCGATCTCTCTCGGGCCGAAACTTCTTGGCTTGTTGTCCATCACGCAGATGGCACCGACCGCAACGCCATCGGGGGTGCATAACGCTGCGCCCAGATAGGAGCGGATGAAGGGCGGTCCATAGACCGTGGGGTTGCCTTCGAAACGGGAGTCAAGATGTGCGTCCTCGATGACCAACGGCTCTGTGCAGGCCATCAGGAGTTTCGCGCAGAAAGAGTTTTCGGCAGGAATTTCAACCAGCTCGAGACCGAGGAGCGATTTGAACCAGACCCGCTCCTTGTCCTGAAAAGTAACTCCCGCAATGGGAGTTCCGATCAGCTTGCGGGCGATATCCGAGAGGTCGTCGAATGCCTGCTCTCTCTCGGTGTCGAGGATTTTGTAGGTGTCAAGAATCCCTGGCTGAACGTGAGGGTTCGCCATAGGTTCTTCTACCATCCGTTGGCATGCCCCCGCTGCATATATCGAGTGTGAATCGCGAAGGTGTTTTTCGCGAGTCACACTTTTGCAGTACGGCTCTCATTCACCTTCCGAGGAGGACGGCGAGGAGTAGTTTGGCGGCTCCTTCGTGATCTGCACATCGTGCGGATGGCTTTCTCTCAAAGCTGCGTTCGTGATCTTCAAGAACTCCGCATTTTTCGTGAGTTCCTCGAGATTCTTGGCACCGGCATAGCCCATTCCGCTGCGAAGTCCTCCAATGAGCTGGGTCATCGTGTCGCTCAAGGGACCCTTGAAAGGCACGCGCCCTTCGACCCCTTCGGGAACGATCACGCCGCCTGCCTGCATGTATCGGTCGCTAGAGCCCTGCCGCATCGCTCCGACCGATCCCATTCCGCGATACACCTTGTAGGCCCGATTGCGGAATATTTCCGTTTCGCCCGGGCTTTCTTCGCAGCCTGCAAACATGTTGCCCATCATTACCGTGCTCGCACCAGCCGCGAGGGACTTGGTGATATCGCCCGAGCTCCGGATGCCTCCATCGGCAATGGTGGGTACCCCATGCTTGTTGGCTTCCTCGCAGCACTCCATGACCGCTGTGAACTGAGGAACCCCGACTCCTGCGACGACTCGGGTCGTACAGATCGAGCCGGCACCGATGCCAACTCTCAGTCCGTCTGCTCCGAGGTCGATGAGGTCTTTCGTGGCTTCCTTGGTGGCTACGTTTCCTGCAACGACTTTAAGGTCCGGCAGACGCTGCTTAAGCATCTTGAGGCAATCCATGACCCCTTTCGAATGGCCGTGCGCGGCGTCGATAACGACGAAGTCCACGCCCGCGTCCTGAAGCGCTTTCGCACGCTCGTAGGGCTCTCTCAAGGAACCGATGGCAGCACCAACAATGAGGCGGCCTTTTCGGTCCTTAGTTGCCCATGGGTGGCGGGCGACTTTCTTGATGTCTTTGATCGTGATGAGCCCGCGCAACATCCCTTCATCGTCGACCAGCGGAAGCTTCTCGATACGATGATCTGCGAGGATCGCCTGGGCATCTTCCAACGTGGTCCCAACCGGCGCAGTGACAAGATTCTTGCTCGTCATACGCTCGCTGATCTTCTTGTCGAAATCAGTCTCAAACCGAATATCGCGGTTCGTCAGAATGCCAACCAGCTTTCCGTCCTCGCTGACGATCGGCACGCCCGAGATGTGGAACCGCTCCATCAACGTCAGCGCATCCTGAATGGTCTTATCGGCTTCGAGCTTGAAGGGCTTGGTAATAACGCCGCTTTCCGACCGCTTCACGCGATCCACGGCTTCGGCCTGCTGCTCGATGGTCATGTTGCGATGCAGCACCCCTACCCCGCCCTCGCGGGCCATGGCAATGGCGAGACGTGCATCGGTAACTGTGTCCATGGGGGCGGACACGATTGGGACTCGGAGGGTGATCCCTTTTAGGAATGTCGTCGTGAGGTCCACTTCACTGGGGAGAACCTCTGTGCGTTTAGGAACTAGAAGAATGTCGTCGAAGCTGAGACCTTCGCGAAAAGCGGGCAAATGTGCCTCCTTGCGTTTTCACTTGATTATGGCACGCCGCAAGGCTTCATAATCCCCCCGTGGCGGAGAACAAGGCGCGGATTTCAGAGCTGGCGGAACTCATGAGAGAGTTTCGGCTCAACGAGGCGCATCTCAGCGTCGACGAGTTCTCCATTGCCTTCTCCCGGAATGCCGCTCCGGTCGCCCGAACCGAGAGCGCAGGTCCAGCCGAAAGCGTCGAGGTACAGCACTTTGCCCCCGTCGAGCCGCCGAAACCGGAAGTGCCGAAGGGGACACCGATCACTTCTCCGATGACGGGCATCTACTACAGCTCATCGAGCCCGTCGGCTCCTGCCTTTGTGAAGGAAGGCGAGCCGGTGACGACTGGCCAGATCGTAGGTCTGATCGAGGCCATGAAGGTGTTCAACGAGATTCCGTCGCCAATCAGTGGAACGCTGCTGAAGCAGGTGGCTCAAAGCGGGCAGCTCGTCCAGCCCGGCGATGTGCTGCTGTTGATCGGGTGAGCCGCATGGAAGGGATCGAGCTGGTCACGAAGCGGCTGGTGGTCCGGACACCCAGGCGCGGAGACGGCGCTTTGTTCGCCCGCTATTACACCAACAATCGCGATTTCCTCCAGCCGTGGTCGCCCACCTTTCGCGAAGACATGTTCAATGCCCGCGCCTGGGAGGACAGCATCAGCGTGATGGCGCAGCACCTCTATCAGGGAACAGCCTATCGCTTCAGCCTCCACCGAAACGGCGAAATCATCGGCGTGGCGAATGTCACCGACGTCAAGCGAAGCCCCTACTACGGTGGCATTCTGGGATACACGCTTTCCGAGGCTCACCAGGGGGGCGGGTTCATGCGGGAAGCCCTTGAGGCGATCATCGAGCATCTCTTCGACGAGAAGGACATGCATCGCATCTGCGCGATGTATATGCCACGCAACGAGCGGAGCGGTGGGTTGCTGCGGCGGCTCGGTTTTCAGGTCGAGGGTTACGCGCGCGACTATCTCCTCATCAACGGACAGTGGGAAGATCACGTGCTTACTTCTCTACTGAATGAAAACTGGCAAAGTCCGGTATAAAACCCTCAGGGGGCGGGGCAGCATTGGCCCTGGCAGAAATCGATCGTGTCGCTTGAAGGGAGAGTTCGGGACGCTGGTTCGGCGGGAATAACGGTAACGGACGACTTCCGCTTTTTAGCCGAAGCGAGCGCTCAGCTCGCGTCCTCCCTCGATTACAACCAGACGCTGCGCAACGTTGCCGAGCTGCTCGTCACCCGCATCTGCGAAATGGCTTCGGTGTTCCTGGTCGAGGATGGCAAGGTGTCAGTCGCCGCCTGGCACCATGCGCATGCGGAAAAGCGGGAGATGCTCGAGGGGATGGGCACGCGTGATATCAGCCCCGGCGTGGAGTCGCTCGTTCGCTCGACGATCGAGAGCTGTAAATCGATGGTCGTCGATCGCATCGACGATGAAGTTCTGGCAGATCTTGGAGTGTCCGAGACCAAAGCGGACCAGTACCGACGGGTCGGGATTTCCACCTTCCTGCTCTCTCCTTTGGTGACGCACGGAAGGGCCATTGGCGTGCTTTGCTGCATCTGCACCGAGGGGCACAAGGAGTTCACGGATTCGGACGTGGCGCTGGTCGAGGAGATTGCCCGACGCGCGGCTACGGCGGTCGACCATGCGCGGCTCTTTGAGCGCACACGCTATGCCGAAGAGATTCAGCGGCACCTGAACGATGCGACCGTGACACTCAACTCCTCGCTCGACTACGAGACAACGCTAGCGAACGTCGCCGCCGTTCTCGTGCCCGAATTGGCCACATGGATCGCCGTCCACATGCTTGAAGATGGCGCACCGAAACGGGTTACGGTGGCACACGAGGATCCCGAGAAGGTGAAGTGGGCAAATGAGATCAGCGACCGTTATCCCACCGATATGTCGAGCCCGCGAGGGCTGCCGCTGGTGCTGCGCGATGGGGTTTCCGAGTTTTATCCCGTGATAACCGACGAGATGCTCCAGGAGACTGCCCGCGACGAGGAGCACCTTCGTATGGTTCTGGAGATGAAGGTTGGCAGCGTGATGATCGTGCCCATGACGGTTCGTGACAAAGTCATCGGCGCGATCACCTTCGTGTCTCCAGATCAGGGACGCTATACGCAGCAGGAGCTCGATTTCGCGAAGGAGCTCGGGCGGCGTGCGGGAATCGCGGTCGACAATGCGCAGATGTTCCGGAACGTGGAACGCCTAGTCGCGGAGCGGACTCAGGAGCTGCAGGCGGCAAATAAGGAATTGGAAGCGTTCGCCTACTCTGTCTCCCACGACCTCCGCGCCCCGCTCAGAAGCATCATGAGCGCGAGCATGATCGTGATGGAGGATTACGGCGACCGCATCGGTGAGGATGGCAAAGCCGAACTGAAACGATCCTCCGCCGCGGCCAAGCGGATGTCGGCTTTGATCGACGACCTCCTCGAATACTCCCGACTCGGCCGGCGCGAGATGAACGTTGGCGATGTGGATTTGTCCGGTCTCGCGCGGTTGATTGGAACGGAAATCGGACTGCTAGAAGGCGTCCTGACGGTGCAGCCAAACATGACGGTCAAGGGCGATCCTTCCCTGCTCCGTGTGCTACTCACGAATCACCTGGAGAACGCCTGGAAGTTCGTGAAGAACAAGCCCGAACCCCGGATCACGGTGGGCAGCGAGTTGATTGAGGGAACGCGCGCCTACTTCGTGCGAGATAACGGGGTCGGGTTCGACGAGGAGTATGCGGAGAAGCTCTATGTTCCCTTCGAAAGGCTCCACAGTCCGCAGGATTACCCTGGCACCGGCATCGGCCTTGCGAATGTGAAGCGCATCGTCCATCGCCACGGAGGAAAGGTTTGGGCGCGCGGCAAGGTGGACGAGGGCGCTACCTTTTACTTCACGCTCGGTAGGTAACCTCGCCTTCTATGGCATCGCGAAAGGCGCTGATCGTTTGGGGCGGATGGGACGGGCATGAGCCTGAGCAGGTCGCCAACTTCTTTAACGAGATTCTTCAGGCAGAGGGCTTTGAGACCGAGATATCGAACACCCTCGACTCCTTTTGCGAGGAAGGCAAGCTGAATGACCTGAGCCTCATCGTTCCGATTTGGACGATGGGCGAGATTTCTCCCGAGCAGCGGAATCCCGTTCTAAAGGCAGTCGGGGAGCACGGCGTTGGGATGGCGGGTTGCCACGGCGGGATGTGCGACGCTTTCCGCGCGGATACCGAATGGCAGTTTCTGACCGGCGGCCAGTGGGTGGCGCATCCGGGGAACGATGGCGTTCGCTATGCGATCAACATGCGAAGCAAGCCCCATCCGATCATCGATGCTATTGGCGACTTTGAGGTTTCTTCGGAGCAGTACTACCTGCACGTCGACCCGGGCGTCGATGTCTTGGCCACTTGCGACTTCCCTGCTGCCGGAGTCGAGGGCCCGCACACCGGCAACCCGTGCAAGATGCCGCAGGTCTGGACGAAGATGTACGGCAAAGGGCGGATCTACTACAACGCCCTCGGCCACCAGCGCAATGTTCTCGAAGCCAAGGAACCGCGGGAGTTGATCCGGCGCGGATGCCTCTGGGCGGCCAAGGGCGTGGGGTTGATCAACACGATTGTCGTTTAGGGCCAGCAGGGTACCGTCGGGTTCCCCCATACGATGCTCGCGAACCGGTCTCTAGCCTTGAGCACCTTGGCGTGACCGTCGACGAATAGGATGGCCGGCCCTCCCATATGCCACTCGACAAACGCGTCGACCGCAGGGTTGAAGAAGCCGTCGTTCGTACCGTTGTTTCCGCCGGTGCCCTCTTCGCCGAGCAGCATCATGCCCGCCGGATTCTCGACCGCCGTGTAGGATTTCGACGTGTTAAAGCCGGGTTGGAAGGGAGTCTGGATCAGGCACCCGTTGAAGCCGAATGAGAGCCCCGACCGATTCGCGCCAGGGTCGTTGGCACTCTTGAAGACATCTTTGCTCTTGACAAACGGATAAACCCCGCCGCGCGTCACATCGAACGTGCCGGGTGAATCGAAAACGGTGTAGTAGGTCCAGCCGCCCTCCAGACCCACGCCTTGGGGTCCGTCGGCCACGTTCGGCAGGACGTCCTCAAAGGATTCGGCATAGAGAGCAAACGCGACCCCGAGCTGGCGGAGATTGGAGATGGTGGTTGTGTTCTTCGCCGCCTGCTTCGCTCGTCCGAACACGGGAAAGAGCAGCGCCGCCAGGATGGCAATGATAGCGATGACCACGAGCAGCTCGATTAGAGTAAATCCCCGCACTGGCTGCCGCATAGTTGGTCCAGTATGCCCTTTAGTCAAGATAAGCACGAGAATCCATATGCGCTACTTGCCGGGAAGTATAACGATTGGCTTTTCCCAGCCAGGATCGCCCGTAAGCGCATTGCGCACCTTCTTGCCCCAAACGAGCACTTGCGGATCTGGGTCGCGGATAGCGACAACCGTTTTGTCGAGAGGCAAAACGGCGCCGAACATATGCTTTGTCAACACTTCCCAAGTCGTTCCGTTTGGGCCGACGATTCGATCTCGACGTGCGGCCGTCTTCGCGAGGTCCTCTGCCCCAACAACTAAAAGATCGCGAGATGACGTAGAACTTGGGCTGAGCAAGATTTCGACGTCTTGGGCATGACCTGAGGGAGATTCCTTGATTCTCCAGAGTAAATCTTCCTCTCTCTCAAACGTTGTGAACAGATGCCAGACCTCGTCGCGTTTGCCATTCCTAAATTCGATCGACCGAAAATCGCCCGGAACAAGATAGCGCTCCTCACGCTTCACTGGACGTATAGTTGCGAAGAAACTGGCGTTCGACAACCACGCGGGCGGCGAAGGAGTTCCCGCGGAATTCCAAACGAAGAAGCCGCAAAGACCCGCCACCACAGCCAGTAGAGACAACCACTTCAGCTTTGAGGCAACTGCTTTGCGCACCATAGATCGCATTATCTCACTCTCTCCGCATTGCCAATATCAGTGCCGATCCACGCCGCTGACCCGTCCATAGAGTACATGCTCCTACCGATGATCGGGCTGCAAGAGGCGCCCAAACCGGCCGTCCAGCGAATGCCGAAGGCGAAGGCTCAGGAATCCTTCCACGTCGAGCTCTCCACCTTTGGCAAGGAACTGGTCCGATACGACTACACCATGCGCCTCAAGTTCGGCCAACAACCGGCGCTCGACGCGGATTGGCCAGTGGACGTTTCGCTTACGGATCTCAAGAGCCAGGTTGGCGGCAAGGAAATCAATCGGGCGGCATTTGGCTCGATGGCGATTAGCCTCGGAACAACGGGCGCTCCGAAGGGACTCACCTTTTTGGGGACCACGCTGCCCTTCTCCTTGCCGTTGCTGAGTCTGATTCTTCCCGAGAGCGAGGCGGTCGAATACGCGACCCCGACGTACGACGGGAGCATTAGCTTCAAAGGCAAGCTAACGATGAAGAAGGGTGCGGAGTTCTCCGTCGGCTTCGATTCGCGCCTTCACGTCGAAGGCGAAGCGAGGGACGACTCGATGTTTCGCAAATTCAATATGACCAGCGTGTTCGATCCGAAGACGGGCAATCTGCTGCGCTCGACGGGCAAGTACGTGGCGATCGACGGCACGGTGAATTACCGATTGACTCGAAACCCCTAATCCCAACTTTGCGCTCACACAAGCAAGAACCCGTCCACTGTGGGAGGTTGAATGGCGTCAAACATAGTGTAGGTCGATCCAAGGCAATGCCGAGGAGAAGCCTTCTGCTCTCATCATTCCCTCTAGCCCTCGGTCCTCCACCGGGGGCTCTTTTGCGTTTGGTTAGAATAGGGCCATGCCTACGCTGACGCCCTACATTTGCTGCAAAGATGCCTCCAATGCGATCGAGTTCTATAAGAACGTGTTCGATGCGGTCGAGGAGAAGCGGTGGAACGACGACGATGGCCGCGTCTCCCACGCCGAGCTCGTTTTCGGCGACTCACCACTGTTTCTAGCCGACGAACATCCCGAGATTGGAGTGCTCAGCCCACTTACGATAGGAGGCTCCGCCACACTGCTGGTGCTCGAAGTTGAAGATGCTGAAGCAACTCTGTCACGCGCGCTCATCAACGGCGCAACCGAAACCCGGCCCATCGCCGATCAGCCATATGGCCGCAACTGCAAGCTGAAAGACCCCTTCGGCCACGAATGGATGATTTCATCTCCCGTGCCTCTGTAGCTACAATCGAAGCGGCATGTCCAAGTCCACTCGTAGAGATCTTTTGAGAGCCGGGGTCACCGGTGCAGCCGTACTCGTCTCTGGCGTCGCTTCAGCCCAGGAAACTCCGGCGCCGGTCGACACTTCCGCCGTTGAAAAGCAGCTCGCTAAGCCGCTCTCCGACCAGGCGAAAAAGCTACTGAAACCCGCTGTCCGAAACAGTGTAAACGCTCACACGGAGCGAATGAAGTTCAAATTGCCCGAGAACAGCGAGCCATGCACCGTATACGTCGCGAGTCCAGTGGTGGTCAAGCGATGATCTCGCCATTTTCGAGCGTCGCCGAGCTCGGAGCTGCTCTCAGGAAGAAGCAGGTTTCCAGCGTCGAGCTCACGCGAATGTATCTCGGCCGATTAAAGACCCTTGGCCGGGAACACAATGCAGTTGCAGAGCTGACCGAAGATTTGGCGCTCAAGCACGCGCGCGAAGCAGACAACAAGCCACCTAAGAGCCCGCTTCATGGCATCCCCTACGGAGCAAAGGACTTGCTCGCCACTAAGGGGATTCCCACCCGATGGGGCTCGCCGGGCCACGCCGATCAGGTCTTCGACTACGACGCGACCGTCGTCAGCAAGCTGCGAGATGCCGGTGCCGTGCTCGTGGCCAAGCTGGAAATGATCGAGCTCGCCGGTGGTGGCAACTACGATCAGGCAAACGCCAGCCGTATGGGACCATGCCTAAACGCTTGGGACAAACGCCTTTGGGCGGGCGGCTCCAGCAGCGGAAGTGGCGCATCGACCGCCTTGGGCTGCGTGGGATTCTCCATCGGCAGCGAAACGAGCGGCAGCATCACCTGTCCAAGCGCCTTCAACGGCGTGACCGGCTTCCGCGGCACCTACGGGCGCGTGAGCCGATACGGAGCCATGGCGCTCTGCTGGACCCTCGACAAGCTTGGCCCCATCGGCCGCTCCGCAGAAGACGTCGCAGCCGTTCTCCAGGCTATTTCCGGCAGAGATCCGAAGGACCCTAGCAGCCTTGAGGCACGGCTCGATCTGCGCTCACGAGGACCCAAGCCA
This sequence comes from Fimbriimonas sp., assembly GCA_041288075.1. Taxonomy (GTDB): domain Bacteria; phylum Armatimonadota; class Fimbriimonadia; order Fimbriimonadales; family Fimbriimonadaceae; genus Fimbriimonas. Next base: position 13,181 of record JBGGMI010000049.1, on the reverse strand, counting down.
AAGATCGGCCTTCTCAAGCACGATTTCAAGGCAAACAAAGCGCCCGCCATGGAGAAGGCGTACAACGACGCGCTCGAAGTTCTGCGCAAGCAAGGCTACGAAACCGTGGAAGTGGCCTACCCGCAGATGCCTTACGGTCTCGCCATCGGCATCATCGTCGACGCCGAAGGGGCGAGCGCGCACGAAAACTTCATTCGAGGCGATCGCTTCCAGCTTCTGCAGGACGTCAACCAGGTCGCGGGCTTCGCCGCCGCGCTTGAAACCAAAGCGCTCGATTACCTTTGGGCGATGCGGCTTCGAACCGAGGCTCTCAAGGCGAACGAAGTCTGGGCCAAGTGCGACTGCATCTTCCTTCCCACCTTCTATCACAAAGCTCCGCCCGCCGACAAACCCTTCAGCGAAACCTGGCGCGACATGGGCGGCGACGAAGGACCCTCCAACCTCCTCGGCTGGCCTGCCCTGGCGTTCCCCATCGGCTTCGAAGACGGAGCCCCGATCGGCGGCCAAGTCCTCGCCCCCGCCTATCGCGAGGACGTCTGCTTCAGGGTTGCGCGCGATTACCAGCGCCACTCCGATTTCCATTTGAAGAAGCCGCCGGGAGCGTAGCGCAAGCGCCCGAAAGGTAAACTCCCACGAAGCAACCAACCGAGGGCGTCGACGATGCCGCTCCCGACTGGCGATACCGATTCCCAGGAGAAAAATCGTCTTTCATGAGCAATAAGCGCGTCTACCTCTTTCGAGAGGGGAATGCGTCGATGCGTGACCTACTCGGTGGCAAGGGTGCAAACCTCGCCGAGATGTCCAATATCGGCCTTCCCGTCCCCCCCGGTTTCACCGTCACCACCGAAGTCTGTACCGAATACTACGAAGAAGGCAGACGCCTCCCCGGCGAGCTGATGGCTGAAGTCCGCGCGGCAATGGCGGACGTAGAGAAGGATCTCGACAAGGGGTTCGGAGACCCCAACAACCCGCTCCTCGTCTCCGTCCGCTCGGGCTCCAAGTTCTCGATGCCCGGAATGATGGACACGATCCTGAACCTGGGCCTAAACGAGACCACGATCCCGGGCATGATCGCCCAGAGCGGCAACGAGCGCTTCGTCTTCGACGCCTACCGCCGCTTCATCATGATGTTCGGCAGCGTCGTCCTCGGAGTCAACAAGCACGACTTCGAGCACGCGTTCGACGATGCAAAGAGAGCCAAGGGAGTCAAGGGAGACCTGGACTTAGACGCCAAAGACCTCCGAGCCATCTCTCAAGAGTTCCTCGGAATAGTCGAAAAGGAAACCGGCAAGCCCTTCCCGCAAGACCCCTGGCAGCAGCTCGAGCTTTCCATCGAAGCCGTCTTCCGCTCCTGGAATAACGACCGCGCCATCGTCTACCGCCGCACCGAAAAAATCCCCGACGAGATCGGCACCGCCGTGAACATCCAGGCCATGGTCTTCGGCAACCTCGGAGACGATTGCGGAACCGGAGTCGCCTTCACCCGCGACCCATCCACTGGCGAGAACTACCTGTACGGCGAGTTCCTGATGAACGCCCAGGGCGAAGACGTCGTCGCCGGCGTCCGCAGCCCGGTTTCCATCCTGGAGCTCAAAGAGCAGAACGAGAAGGTGTATGACGAATTCGTGGCCATCGGCCAACGACTCGAACAGCACTACAAGGACATGCAGGACCTCGAATTCACCATCGAGCGAGGCCGCCTGTTTATGCTCCAGTGCCGCGTCGGCAAACGCACCGGCCATGCCGCGGTTCGAATGGCCGTTGAGATGGTCCAGGACGGCCTCGTCGACAAAGGCACCGCGCTCCAGAGAGTCAGCGCCAGCCACCTCGACCAGCTCCTCCACCCACGCTTCGACGAAGACTTCATCACCGAAAACAAGGTCAATGCCGCCGCAAGGGGCCTCGCAGCTTCGCCCGGCGCAGCGGTTGGCAAAGCAGTTTTCGATGCCGATACCGCCGAGAAGATCGGCCACTCCGGCGAAAAGGTCATCCTCGTCCGAGACGAGACGAACCCGGACGACGTGCACGGAATGCTCGCCGCCCAGGGCATCCTCACCGCCAGAGGTGGCAAGACATCCCACGCGGCGGTCGTTGCCCGAGGCTTCGGCCTCCCGTGCGTTGCCGGCTGTGAGTCCGCAAACGTCAACGTCCACAACAAGACGATGACGATCGGCGACAAGACGATCTACGAAGGGGACGTCATCGCTATCAACGGCTCCACCGGAGACGTCTATCTGCAGACCCTGCCCCTCATTCCCCCGGCGGTCAGCGGCTACTTCGGCACCCTTATGGAGTGGGCCGACGAGGCGCGCACGATGAAAATCCGCGCCAACGCAGACAACCCCCGAGACGCGAAGCAGGCGCTTGAGTTCGGTGCCGAAGGCATCGGCCTCTGCCGCACCGAGCACATGTTCTTCGAAGCAGACCGGCTCCCTCTCGTGCAGGAAATGATCCTCACCAAGGACGAGAAAGTCCGGCAGGAGATGCTCGACCGTCTGCTCGTCTTCCAGCAGGCAGACTTCGAAGGCATCTTCGAAGCCATGGACGGCCTTCCTGTCACCGTCCGGCTCATCGACCCGCCGCTCCACGAATTCCTCCCGAACCACGAGCAGCTCGTTCGCGAGACCACGGAGCTGAAGACGAAGATAAGCCTGGGCCATGGCAACCTCTCCGCTCAGCTCGAAGAGAAGATGAAGGTTCTGCACGCGGTCGAGGCGATGGCCGAATCGAACCCGATGCTCGGCCTCCGAGGCGTCCGCCTCTCGATCATGTTCCCCGGCATCGTGGTCATGCAAACCCGCGCGATCCTCCAGGCCGCCGCCAAGCTGACCAAGCAAGGCATCAAGGTGCTCCCGGAGATCATGATTCCGCTGGTCAGCACGGTAAACGAGCTTCGAGTGGTCCAAAGCCAGCTAGAAGCCGAAGCCAAGCAGATCGTGGAAGAGCAAGGCGTCGAGGTCCCGTACATGTTCGGAACCATGATCGAAATCCCCCGCGCCGCCCTCACCTCCGGCGAGATCGCGCAATACGCGCAATTCTTCTCGTTCGGAACGAACGACCTCACGCAGACCACGTTCGGCTTCAGCCGGGACGACGCCGAAGGCAAATTCCTTGGCAAGTACGTCGAGCAGAAGATCCTGACCAGAAATCCGTTCGAGACGCTCGACACAGTTGGCGTTGGTCGACTGATGCGGCTTTCAGTGGACGAAGGGCGAGCCGCGAGACCTGGTCTGAAGTGCGGCATCTGCGGCGAGCACGGCGGCGATCCGGAGTCGATCTACTTCTGCCACGAGCTCGGCCTCGACTACGTCTCCTGCTCTCCATTCCGCGTTCCGATCGCGAGATTGGCCGCAGCTCAGGCGGCGATTCGGAGCAAGAGCAAAGAGAAAGTCACGCTGGACAAGTAAAGGAAATGAGGAGGGAGCAACTCGCTCCCTCCTCATTTCGGCTATTGAATCCGGCTCAACATCAGGGCCTGCCGCGCCGGAGTTGCCTGAAATGCGCCAAGCACCACTGCCTTCTGACCGTCGATAGCCAAATCAACGTTAGCCGCGTATCCCTCAGGTGAAGCATAAAAGCTGTCCCAAAGCCGCACTCCCGACGTGTTGTATTTCAGAACGAGTGACTGCGAGTCGTTATCCAACTGAGAGGATCCAGCGACATACACGGTGCCATCGGATGTGACTCCTATGCTGCTGGCCTTCTCGTCCCAATCACCGACCACGGCGTACTTCTTCGTCCACAGCACATTGCCCGAGCTGTCGAACCGCCTCGTAAGGATGTCGGAACTCGTGGCGGATTGTACATTCGACACTACCGTGATGTTCTCAATGCCCTTGAGAACCATATCCACGATGGCGTCTTCGCGAGAGCTCAAATCGATGGTTCGTCGCCACATTTGGTTGCCGTCGCTATCGTGAGAAGTAACCATTCCATACTCGAACACCGCATTCGACGCTACGTAACAGCCCCCGCCAGGCTTGCCGATAATCTCTATGGGAACTACATCGAGATTGGCCAGACCCAAGGTTTTCGTCCACAGCCGGGCACCGTTCTGGTTGTATTTAATAAGGCGCTGAGTGAGGTTTACGCCCGTGCTCGAGCCTTGCGAATACCCGCCGACATACAGGTTTCCGAGACCGTCCATTCCCATGGTCGTACCGAGATCGGAGATGCCGGCCGCTCCACTACAAGACTTCGTCCAGACGATGCCTCCGTTGGAACTTATCTTCTGCGTAACGATATCCAGATCACTTCCGTTCTCACGGTAGCCAGAGATGAAGGCGTGACCGCCTGCGCCAATTTCCAAAGCCCTGGACTCGCCCTGGAACTGCATCCGGCTCCAAAGGATTTCACCGTTGGCTGCGATCTTGAGAGTCAGCCACATCGACTCAAAAGTTTCTAGGCTCTGAACGAATCCCGTAATAATCACAGCTCCGGATTCATCGACCTGCATGTCTATTGGGCGGGAGGCCGTGAGTCCTGGGGCATCGAAAGAGGTTGTCCACACAACATTGCCGTCTGGGTCGAAGTTCTGCACCATCAGATGCTGTTCACTGCCGACCTGAGTGGCGGACGCGACAACATTGCCGCCAAACGTGTCTGGGCGAACAACTTTTGGTTCAGTCGTTGCGCTTCCTGTTGTCGGATAGAAGGACGTCCAATCGGTGTTCGATTGCGCGAAGGATGAAGTAACGGCGGCAAGCAAAATCAAGCCAGCAGAGCATTGTTTCAGCATTGCATCCACTATACAGCAGCCAATGCGAGCCTTTGCATTTGTTCCCAATAAGGGGTCTCGCTGTGCAGCCGATCCTCGAAAAAGTATTGCATCCACGGGACACTCCCGTATTACAATGCTGAGGTGCGTGCCAGGTGCCTCGTCTTGTTTGCAGTGATCGCTGCGCTTCTGCTTGGATGCGGTGGAAGCGAAGACTCTTCCTCCACTAGCGGCTCCACCTCTGGAGTTGAGACCCGCTACTCTGTCGATATCCTATGGGGGCAAAGGAGCAGAGTTCTCGATGCGCCGGCAAGCGCAGACTTCGCCATGGTAACCCTTGTCGGAGCTGGCCCAACCGGTGAAGACGTGCTGCTCCGCGCCGACCGCATCGGAGGTGAAACTGAGCCGATCCACTACACATCCGCCTCCACCGCGCTCACCGGAGAACATCGGCTTGTTGTCTCCTTCCAAACCGCAAACCCCGGGGGAATCCCCGGCCCAGGAGGCGTGCTCGCAACGATCGACATGCACGTCCGGCTCCTCGCCAACGGCACCCTCGCACTCCCTGATGGCAGCAGCCTGGGCACGATCTCACCTCAAGGGCAGGTCGAATCTGTCACCGTATTCAACTGGGCAAGCCCCATTTTCGATATGGATCGGGTTCAACTGGAAGCCATCGTCCGGAACACGCTGGGCCAAGTCTTTCCGATCAGCGCCGATGCCGCCCAATGGCAACTGGTAAGTGGCAACGCAACGCTCAGCCCTACCGGACTGATACAGGCGAAAGCCGGAACGGTGTCGGTACGCGTCACGGTAGATGGCGTTCCTAGCGAACCGCTGGTGATACAGATTCAAGGCCGAGGCTTCGAATCGCTGAACCTTGCCACAACCGACTTGGCATACGACGCCCTCCATCACCGCCTCCTCGCAACCAGCGCGGATGGCAAACTTTACGTCCTTGATCAGGCTAAGGCAACCGTAACCCAAACGGTGCACGTTGGAGGCAGGCTCGAACACCTGGCGCTGGCAAAAGATGGAACCCGCGCGTTTGTGGCCGACAATGAAGCTCGCCGAATCGTCGTGCTGAACCTGGACACCCTAGCGATCGAATCACAGTTCAAGCTGGCAGAGGGAGACCCGTTTATCGCAACCGGCCTCGCGACCCCTCCAAACCAGCCGAACCGGGTAGTCGTCGCTTTGGGCCACCCGGACTCCAGCGTTCCAACCTTTCGAGTGACCCTTTACGACAACGGCGTGGCGCTACCGGAGTCGGTGGAACGTCAGTTCGCCGCACCGAACAAGCTCGAGTTTTCGGGCACGGATCTGATCGGCATTTCAACGGAAGTGTCTTCAAATCCCGCTTTCCTGATCGTCATCAGGGAGCATGGCCTGCTGCTCAGGGACACCGCCGAATACCTGGCTCGCGACTTCGTCACCGACTTCGCCGTTGCCGGCCGCCGCATTTTCACGTCCCCGCTGACCGTCCTCGAATACAGCCCTCTGCGAACGGAAGCTCAGTTAACCGACAGTTGGGTGCGGTCGAGCGTGGCGGCCGATTTCCAAGGCGATGTCGCCGTTTACATGATTGCCCAGGAGCCAAGCGGCTTCACCGGCCTTCGAGCCTATGATCTCGAAACCTACGAGAAGGTCGGAGAAATTCCGTTAGCTTTCCCCTGGAATGAAGCTTTCGATCTTGTGAAAACAGGCGCGCATTCCTACGCCTTCAGAACCACGAACTACGAACAACAAGGGCTCGTGTGCTTCGTTTCCAATGTGGAGTTCCCCCGATGAGATTCCTTCCCTTTCTCCTGATTCTGTTGGTATCGCTTGCTGGCTGCGGAGGCGAAAGCAGCGGCACGGAAACGCGCGGAACTCCTTTCTCCGCCGACATCTTCTGGAGCACCCGCTCGCGGGAGCTTGCCGGCCCCGCCGCCGCAGACCTGGCCAAAATCACACTTGTCGGAGCAGGAGTCGACGGCGGCGACGCAACCCTGGTTGCTCCGCGACCCGAAGGAATAGTCTTTGCCCCGGTGCACTACACCTCGACGGAGCGAGCGATTCCCGGCGAGTACCTCATGCATGTCCGCTTTGAAACGCAAGCGGGCGGCCTCGTAGCGGTGATCGACACACGGGTGATGCTCTACTCGAACGGCACCCTCGCCAAGCCAGATGGCAGCGCACTTGGCCTGCTGACCTACGAAGGCAAACTCCAATCCATCTCCGTGGATGCGCCAACCGGGCCTGTCGTCGCCAATACGCCATACCAACTAACGGCTACCGCTCGGAACACGGAAGGGCAAATCTTCGCGCTTCCGCCAACGGCCGTTATGTGGGAAATGGGCACCGGGCAGCAATTCGACGGCATTCTATTAGCCCCAATTGGAGACATCACCGTTCGAGCAAAGGTAGACGACCTGGTGAGCGAGCCACGGACGATCCATGTCACGGGCGAAGGATTCGACTTCATCACCCTGAAGGTTCACCAGATCGCTTACGATGCCAGCCGAAGCCTTTTGATCGGTGCCGGAGAGAACGAAATTTATCTCATCGATCCGAACAACCATCGGGTCACGCGAACCATTCCATTGGACAACCCCGATCGATTGGCACCCTCCAGCTCTTGGCTGTACGTGACGGACGAGGAGGCACGAACTGTCCGCATGGTCGATCTAAGCAGTGGCTCGGTATTCAAGAAGTTCAACGCGGATCCCACGGGCCACCAGATTCCCGTCGATATTCAGCCAACTCCAGATGTGAATGGCTCCATCGCCGTCACCACGCGGACCGATGACTTCAGCTACAGCGGCACCGTTGCGGTGTACGACGTCGGCGTGCGTCGAGAGAAGTTCGTGGAGCTGGACTACTATGCCAGCTACATCCACTTCGACGGCACCTTCCGACTCTACGGAATGCACAACCCCATCTCGCACCAGCCGCTCTACCGTATGAAGGTGGATGCCACCGGCGTCACCTTGCTGGACACCGCCGAGTTCCTGCTGAACGGCTACAACACGTCGGACTTCGTCATCCTCGGCGAGAGGCTCTTCACATCGGCCGGCTTCGTAATAAACAAGAATCCGTTCTCATTCGTAGGAACGCTCTTCGATCACGGAGTCACCTCAGGAATCGCCGCCGACAAGAAGTCGAACCGCATCTATATGGTGCTGGAGGACTTCGGATTCACAGGCCTCAAAGCCTTCGACCCGATCACATTGCAAGAGGTGTGGCAAAAGCCTATCTCATTCGGTTCGAGCCTCCAGCCAGGGAATCTGGTCCAAACCGGCCCCTCAAGCTTCGCCTTCCTCGGCGCAGGCTCCGTCTCCACCGGCGACAACCTGATCGTGTCTGTGGATATCGGTTAGGAGGATCGGAGGGCCGGAGGATGGGAGGATGAGGAGCCTGAGTTACGAGCGCCTTCCCATCCTCCGGTCCTCCGACCCTCCGGCCTTCCCGTCCTCCGCTCTACTGAATCCGAAACACCATCGATGCCCATCTGGTAGGCGTCGTTTGATTCTGCGCAAGCACGACGGCCTTGGTTCCGTCGATCGCAAGGTCGACTCCGTTCGCAAATCCCTCGGCCGATGGATACAGGCTGTCCCAAAGCCGCACGCCCGCAGGGTTGTATTTCAGCACCAGCGATTCCCACGAACCATCCAGGTGCCGCTCCGTTCCAACCACATAAACGGTGCCGCCCGCCGTCACCCCAATCCTGCTCGCCAGCTCGTCGCCTCCGCCGCCTAACGCATACTTCTTCGTCCAGGTGACGTTGCCTACGCTATCGAAGCGCCGCACGAGAATGTCCGTGTCCGTGGCTGAGTCGGCGTTGGTGACTGCCGTCACATCACCCAGACCACTCATCGCCATGTCGATCACCTCTTCCCTTCTCGAAGGATGCAGATCGATGGTTCGCCGCCAGATCGGATTGCCGTCGACGTCATGCGAGCTTACGACGGCGTATGCATCGAAGAAGTCGGCGCCGTCTGCTTGCGAAGCCACATAGCAGCCGCCGCCGGGCTTGCCGATGACCTTGACCGGCGTCACGTCGCGCCCAGCGAGAGCAAATGTCTTGACCCAAAGCCGAGCTCCATTTGGCGTGTACTTGATCACGCGCTGGACAATGGCTGGCCCGGTGGTCGAGCCGACCGAATAGCCGCCGGCGTAGAGGTTGCCCGCATCATCGATCCCTAGCTGCGTTCCGTAGTCCGGCGTGTTGCCAGAACCGTTCCAGGATTTCGTCCACACGATCGCGCCGTTGGAGCTGATCTTACGAGTAACGATATCGACACTCGTGCCATTGTCTGCAAAGCCGTTCACAAAGACATGATCGCCGGCTCCGATCTGAACTCCGGTCGACTCGCCGACAAAATCAGTCTTGGCCCACGCAACCGCTCCTGCGGACGTGACCTTGAGCGTGAACCAAGTCGTCAGGCTAGTGTCCAGGTCCTCGACATGGCCGGTAACGATCGCGTTGCCGGCGCTGTCGAGCTGCATATCCATCGGGCAGGAGCAGCTTAGACCGGGTCCATCATACGTCGTTGTCCAGAGCAGGCTGCCGTTCGTATCGTATTTCTGAACAAACGTAAACTCCTCATCGCCCACCGGCGTGCTGCCCGTAACGAAACTGTTTCCGAGTGCATCCACGCGCACCATTTCGGGCTCCGTGAATCCGTCCCCGGTCGTGGGCCAGAACGTCGCCCAGTCGGTGCTGGACTGAGCAAGTGCCGATGAGATGCCGCCGAGCAGGAGGATGCCGAGAGAGAGGCCTTTGAGCATGCCACCACTATACAGGGTTAAGCCGCACCTGATACACGTCCGACCCGCCCGTCCTCCGCTACAATCTATCTATGATCTCAGCTACGCTCGCCGCCCTCACCCTTCAGACCGGCCTCGTCAAATACGATCCCATCCCGTTCACCGACGTGACGATCCGAGACCGCTTCTGGCAGCCGCGGCAGGAGACCAATCGCACCGCCACCGTGCAGCAGTGCCTGACCCAGCTCGATGACGCTGGCAATTACCTGGTCATGCGGCTGGCGGCAGAGGGCAAGCGCACCGGCTACAAGGGCCTCATCTTCACCGACTCGGACCTGTACAAGGTGCTCGAAGGCGTCTCCTACACGCTCGCAACGCATCCGAACCCAGACCTCGATAAGCGGGCGGATGAACTGATCGCCCTCATCGCCTCGGCGCAGATGAAGGATGGGTACATCAACACCTGGCACCAGGTGAACGCGCCGGATCGCCTCTGGAAGAACCTCCGCGACGAGCATGAGCTGTATTGCGCAGGCCACATGATCGAAGCCGCCGTCGCCCATCACAAGGCCACCGGCAAGAAAAACTTCCTCGACATCGCGCTTCGATTCGCAAACCTGATCGATCAACGTTACGGCCCCAGCGGACAGCCCGGCTATCCCGGCCACCCCGAGCTCGAACTGGCCCTTGTCAAGCTCTGGAAGGACACCGGAGACGACCGCTGGCTGGCGCTCACCAAGAAGATGATCGAGACGCGGGGCACCCACTTCTTTGCGATGGAGCACAACACGCCCGAGGCACGCTACGACGGCACCTACTGGCTTGACGACGTGCCGATCCGCGAGCACAAGGAGATCAAGGGGCACGCGGTAAGGGCCGCCTACCTCCTGACCGGAGCCGCCGACCTCGCACGGGAAACGCACGACGCCGAGATGATCAAGATGCTCAATCGAGTCTGGCGAAACGCCACCGAAAAGCGCGTCTTCATCACCGGCGGCATCGGCCCCAGCGGCAGCAATGAAGGCTTTACCGTCGATTACGACCTGCCGACCCTCAGCGCCTACCAAGAGACGTGCGCATCGATCGCGATGGCCCTGTGGGGACAGAGGATGGCGCTGCTCTTCGGAGACGCAAAGTACGTCGACTCGGTGGAGATGGCGCTCTATAACGGAATGCTCAGCGGCATCTCGCTCGACGGCAAAAGCTTCTTTTACGTAAACCCACTCGCCAGCCGAGGCACCCACCATCGCGCGCCCTGGTTCACCTGCGCCTGCTGCCCACCCAACGTGCTGCGAACCATCGCCTCCCTTGGGGACTACGTGTACGCCCGTTCCAAGAACGAGCTGGTGGTGAATCTGTACGTTGGCGGCGACCTGAACACAACTGTCGGCAACGAGCCGTTGAAGCTTCAGGTCAAGACCGATTACCCTTGGGACGGCAAGGTCGCAATGACGTTCGCAGCCCCCTCCCGAGCCGGACTGAGGCTAAGAAACCCAGGTTGGGCACAGGGTGCCTCGCTCATGGTGAATGGCAAGAAGCAGTCCGAACCGAAGATGGACAAAGGCTACTTCGTGCTCGCCGGACCTTGGAAGCAGGGAGACACCGTCACGCTCGATCTGCCGATGCCTGCCATGCAGATGGAAGCGCACCCCGGTGCTAAGGACGATCGCGGACGGGCGGCGGTCCAGCGCGGGCCACTCATCTACTGCGCCGAGCAGGTCGACAACTCCGCTCCCGTCGAGGAGCTCGTCCTTCCACGAGGCACATCGCTCAAACCGACCTACCGGAAGGATGTTCTCGGTGGCGTGGTCGTCATCGAAGCGGAGGGCCAGGCCGTCCCTTCGCCCGACTGGGACCGCAAGCTTTACCAGCCTCTCCAGGCTGCCAAGAAGGCAAAGGCCACGCTGATCCCTTACGGCTATTGGGACAACCGCAAAGCCGGCCCAATGGAGGTCTGGCTCCCGCTCGTCCCGCCCCTCGCAAAGATCACGGGCCCCGAAGGCAAGGCTAAGGTAAGCCTTTCCTTCCGAAGCGGCAATGCTCAGCCATGGGGAATCAACGATGGCCTGGAGGTTGCGAAGAGTGACGAGCAGCCCGCCGCCCTCCTCCACTTCTGGCCCCACAAGGGCGGCGAGGAGTGGGTGCAATACACGTGGGACAAGCCCCAAACCATCACCGGCTCCAAGATCTTCTGGTTCGATGACACCGGCCGTGGCGAATGCCGCCTCCCCAAAGACTTCAAGCTGCAAGCCCTAGTCAACGGCCAATGGACCGACCTCGCCCTCAAAGGCAAAGCCATTGCCATGGACAAATGGACCGACCTAACCTTCCCCGCCATAACGTCCACCGCTCTGCGCGTCGTCATTCAGCAAAAGGAAGGCTGGGCATCCGGCATCCACGAGTGGAAGGTAATCCAAGAAGAGTAGTGCCTTCATCCGTGAAGGCATCTCCTCCGGCCCACTACGCGTGAAAAAACCGCGCAAACTCTCCTGCGCATCGCCGTTCAGCAAAGAAGGTCGGGAATCGAGCTGCAGGCAACTCTAACGGAAATGTAGTCGCAGGATGGCTTGTGCCTGCGTCCGGAACCCTACGATTGCAGGATGGCTTAACACGGACACAACGTGTGCCTGCGCGAGATTGCTTTGTGTGTCTTTGTGCTCCTGTGACCTTTGTGTTGAACCGCAGAGGTCTCCTCCAGCGCTGAATCGTCAATTCAGCCCTGACGCGCATCCGAGGCAAAGTCCACGTTTGCGAGATCGTTATGTGCCTCCGTCCGCTTGGTGATCTTGGTGATCTTTGTGTTGAACCTGAGAAGTCTCTCCCGCGCAACTTCAAAGGAGCCACGATGCGCACTCGAAGCAAAGGAAAGACCCTGGCTTGCGCCTTCATCCGAAACTTGACTCTATGGACACAAGAAGCGGGGAAAGTCCTCCGGCCCCCGTTTCCCTTCCGCAAAATCCGCCAACAACTTCCCAACCCAGGGCCCCGTCTTGAACCCGTGCCCCGAACAGGCCGAGGCGAAGAACCCCTTCGTCCCGAGCCCCCCCATCAAGAAATCGTCGTTAGCCGTCGACGTATACAGGCACCCCTTCCAGAAACGAACCGGAGCCTCCACCCCAAACCGGTCCCGCACCTTCGCCTCCACCATCTTCTTGTTCGCTGGCGAAGGCTCCCGCAAAGGCTCATGCGGATCGATCTCGTACCCTGTCTGATGTGCTCCCAGCTTCAGCCCATGCTGGTCCGACGGGAAGCCGTAAGAAAAGTCCGAATCGTCGATCCAAACCGGCCCCTCCACCTGCAAATCCGCATACCCGAACGTCTCGCAAGTCACCTTCACCGGCACATCCACGAAGTCGCGAATCCACCCGCCCGGCGCCACCACATAGGCATCAAACTCCGCCTCCAGCCCCGCCGTATCGATCGCCTCCGGCGCCCGCACCTCGATTCCATGCTTCTCCGCCAACCGGAAACTGGCCCGCAAAGCCCCCGACGCATCCACCCAGCCCGCCTCCGGCGTAAACACCCCAACCTCCGAAGCATCCAGGCGAAGCGCCGGGAAGACTCGCGCTACCCCCGCGCGATCGAGAACCTGGTGAGGCACCTTGCACTCCTCGAGGCCCGAAACCATCGACTGGACGCGCGCACTATCCCGTTCCCCAAAGAACAGCAGCCCCACCTCGTGGATCAGCCGTACCCCCGCCTCCGCCTCCAA
>JBGGMI010000048.1:0-33466 GCA_041288075.1 Fimbriimonas sp. | reverse complement strand
GAGGGCCGGAGGGATGGGAGGGGCGGAGGGTGTGTTTTTTTCGAAACGCGAAAATGACTGACATCGAATTATTGCGTCGATTTCAACAACATTATAGTGCTATACTATACGCACGTCTAGCGCTCTCGCCAGTCTAGCTCGACGGGACTCCGGTGCAACAGGGTCGACGGCTTTAACCGCACTCGGGCGGTTGGTATGCAGCCAACAGCCTAAACAGGGGTTCCCCCATGCCACTCGAGACCTATTCACAGGACATTGTCGACACCGTTCGCGAGCCGCTTTTGATGCTGGACACCACGTTGCGTGTTCACTCTGCCAATCGTGCCTTTTATCAGACCTTTCAGGTGACGCCGGAGGAAACGGAGCACCACCTGATCTACGAATTGGGCAACGGCCAGTGGGACATTCCCGACCTTCGGCGGCTGCTTGAAGACGTGGTGCCCAAGAGCCTGGTGTTCAACGACTTCGAGCTCGTTCACACCTTCCCTGTCATCGGGCGGCGCGTGATGCTGCTCAACGCCCGTCAGCTTAAGGCGGGCAACCACGGCGAGCTGTTGGTGCTGGCGATGGAGGACGTGACGGAGCGAAGGCGTGCGGAGGAGGAGGTCTTTCAGGTCGCAGCTGACCTTAAGGCCATCGAAACATACTCCCAGGATATCGTCGACACGGTTCGAGAGCCGCTTTTGATGCTGGACTCCACCTTGCGAGTGCATTCGGCGAATGGCGCGTTCTATCAGACGTTCCAAGTTTCACCGGCGGAGACCGAGCACCACTTGATCTACGAGCTCGGCAATGGGCAGTGGGACATTCCCGACCTTCGAAGGCTTCTGGAAGACGTGGTGCCGAAGAGCTCGGTGTTCAACGACTTCGAGCTGGTGCATACGTTCGAAAGCATTGGGCGGCGCGTGATGCTGCTGAATGCGCGAAAGCTGAAGGCGGGAAACCACGGCGAATTGGTTTTGCTTGCGATGGAGGACGTGACGGAGCGTCGGCGGGCCGAGGAAGAGGTGGCGAAGACGGCGGCGGACCTCAAGGCGATTGAGACTTACTCGCAGGACATCGTCGACACGGTTCGGGAGCCTTTGCTGATGTTGGATTCGACGTTGCGCGTGCACTCGGCGAACGGCGCTTTCTACCAAACCTTCCAAGTCTCGCCTGCTGAAACCGAGCACCACCTTATCTATGAGTTGGGCAACGGGCAGTGGGATATTCCCGACCTTCGGAGGCTGCTGGAAGATGTGGTGCCGAAGAGCTCGGTATTCAACGACTTCGAGCTCGTGCATACGTTCGAGAGCATCGGACGGCGCGTGATGCTGCTGAATGCGCGAAAGCTGAAGGCGGGAAACCACGGCGAGCTGGTGCTTCTGGCGATGGAAGACGTTACTGAACGTCGGGGAGCGGAGGAGGAAGTTGCGCGTGCGGCAGCGGACCTCAAAGCGATCGAGACGTACTCGCAGGACATCGTCGACACGGTTCGAGAGCCTTTGCTGATGTTGGATTCGACGCTGCGGGTGCACTCGGCGAACGGGGCGTTCTACCAAACCTTCCAAGTCTCACCTGCCGAAACTGAGCACCACCTCATTTATGAGCTTGGCAACGGGCAGTGGGACATACCTGACCTACGGAGGCTGCTCGAAGACGTTGTGCCGAAGAGCTTTGTGTTTAACGACTTCGAGCTCGTTCATACCTTCCCGGTGATCGGCAGGCGGGTCATGCTGCTGAATGCTCGAACGTTGAAGGCGGGAAACCACGGCGAATTGGTGCTTCTGGCGATGGAAGACGTCACCGAGCGTCGGCGGGCGGAGGAGGAAGTTGCGCGTGCGGCAGCTGACCTGAAGGCGATCGAGGCGTTCTCTCAGAACATTGTGGACACGGTTCGTGAGCCGCTTTTGATGCTCGATACGACGCTAAGGGTCCACTCCGCGAATCGTGCGTTTTACCAGACCTTCCATGTTTCGATGGAGGAAACCGAGAATCGGCTCATCTATGAATTGGGCAATGGGCAGTGGGACATTCCGGCGCTGAGAACGCTTTTGGAAGACGTGGTTCCGCAGAGCTCGGTGTTCAACGATTTTGAACTCGAACATACCTTCCCGGTAATTGGGCGGCGGGTGATGCTGCTCAACGCGCGGCAGTTGAAGGCGGGTAACCACGGCGAGCTGCTGGTTCTCGCCATGGAGGACGTAACCGAGAGACGCCGGGCTGAGGAAGAGGTCGCGAACGCGAAGGAGACGGCGGAGGAGGCGAATCGCACCAAGAGCCTTTTCCTGGCGAACATGAGCCACGAGCTGAGGACTCCGCTCAATGCGATCCTGGGCTACTCGGAGATGCTGCAGGAAGAAGCGGCGGATCAGGGAATTCAGGAGTTTTTGCCGGATCTGGAGAAGATCCATGTGGCGGGCAAGCACTTGCTTTCGCTCATCAACGACATTCTGGATCTGTCGAAGATCGAGGCCGGCAAGATGGAGCTGTATCTGGAGACGTTCAGCATTCCGAAGCTCATCAGCGAGGTCGTGCAGACGATTCAGCCGCTGGTCAACAACAATTCGAATCGGTTGACGGTGATGTGTTCGCCTGAGCTAGGCACGATGCGGGCGGACATGACGAAGGTGCGGCAGAGCCTGTTCAACCTGCTCTCGAACGCCGCGAAGTTCACGCATGCCGGCGCGATCGAGCTGTCGGTTTCACGGGAGATGATGGAGGATCGGGAGTGGATCTGGTTCCGAGTGTCGGACACTGGGATCGGGATGACACCGGAGCAGCTCGTGAAGCTGTTCCAAACGTTCAGCCAGGCGGACGCTTCTACGACTCGCAAGTTCGGAGGCTCGGGTCTGGGCTTAGCATTGACCAGGAGGTTCAGCCAGATGATGGGGGGCGATGTGACGGTGAACAGCGTGTCGGGGGAGAGCAGCACGTTTACGATCAAGGTGCCGGCTATCGTTAGCGAGCTGGAGCACGCCGACGTAACTTTGCCGGGGCAGGCGGCTACGAAATTGACTCAGAGCTCTCATTCCGAGAGTGGAGAGGCAGGGATCAAGGGCAAGTGCGTGTTGGTGATCGATGACGACTCAGTGCAGCGCGAGCTGATGCGACGCTACCTGACTGCCGAAGGGTTTACGGTCGACACAGCGCGGGACGGCGAGGAAGGGCTGCGGTTGGCAAGGCAGATCAAACCTCTGGCAATTACGCTGGACGTGATGATGCCAGGAATGGATGGTTGGACTGTCTTGACCCACTTGAAGGCCGATCCGGAGTTGCATTCGATTCCGGTGATCATGTTGACGATGATGGACGATCGGAAGCGCGGATACGCGCTTGGGGCGGACAACTACATGACTAAGCCGGTGGACCGGAAGGGCCTCGCGGAGCTGTTGAAGCGCTACACCTGCGAAGGGAATGCGTGCTCGGTGCTTCTGGTGGAAGACGATGCCGATACGAGGGAGATGATGCGAACGATGCTGGAGCGATCGGGCTGGGTAGTTAGCGAAGCGGAGAATGGGAGGGTTGCTCTATCGGAAATAGAGAAATCGATTCCAACGCTTATCTTGCTCGATCTGATGATGCCGGAGATGGACGGTTTCGAGTTCGCGGCCGAGATGCACAAGCACGCGGAATGGCGCGACATCCCGATTGTCGTGCTGAGTGCAAAGGTGCTTACTGCCGACGACATCAGGCGGCTGAACGGCAGCGTGCAGCAGATCATCAGCAAGCGGGGATGTACGCGGGGAGAATTGATGATCCAGGTCTGCGAGTCTCTTACGGAACGCCTTGGACGCGGAACGAACCGCCCGGAGACCGTGGCAACCCATGTCTAAGATTCTGCTAGTTGAAGACAATGAGATGAATCGGGACATGTTGTCTCGCCGCTTGGAGCGAAGGGGCTATGAGGTGCTGATCGCCCTCGACGGCGAAGTGGGGCTTGCCCTTGCAAACAGCGAGTCGCCCGACCTGATCTTGATGGACATGAGCCTTCCGATCCTCGATGGATGGGAAGCGACCCGGCGACTGAAGGCAGCGCCCGAGACCCGAAACATTCCCGTCATCGCCCTTACCGCGCATGCGATGTCGAGCGATCGGGACAAGGCACTCGAAGCAGGGTGCGACGACTACGACACCAAGCCGGTCGAGCTGCCTCGGCTGCTCGAAAAGATTGAGGCCTTGTTGGCCGCCAAAGCAGGAGACGCATCGTGAGTGATATCAAACGCACAGAGAACAACGGGTCGGACAGACTCTTAACCCCGGAGCTCCTCCACGACCTCCGGTCACCCCTGAACCAGATCCTTGGCTACTCGGAGATGTTGGGGGAGCAGGCGGCGGAGGAGGGGCAGACCGGGTACGTGCCTGACCTTCAAAAGATCAACAAGGCGGGGCGGCAGTTGCTGGGGATCTTGAATAACGAGGCTCATTCCCCCTCTGCGAGCGTGGAGGCGGAGGTTTCAACGCCAGTAGAGCCGATTCTCGATGGGAGTGCAAAGGGGCTCGTCTTGGTCGTGGACGACAACAAGATGAACCGCGATGTGCTCTCGCGCAGGTTGGCTAGCCAGGGCTACTCGGTGGTGATGGCGGAGAACGGCATCGAGGCGCTTGCGAAGGCCAGAGCGCAGAGTTTCGACCTCGTTTTGCTCGACATCATGATGCCGGAAATGGACGGTTTCGAGGCGCTGCGGCAGATGAAGGCGGACTCGACGCTCGCGCATATTCCGGTGGTGATGATTTCCGCACTCGACGATTTGGAGAGCATCGTTCGGTGCATTGACTTGGGGGCGGAGGATTATCTGCTCAAGCCGTTTGATCCTACGCTTTTGAAGGCGAGAGTGGGCGCGAGCTTTGAGCGGAAGCGAGCCCACGACCGGGAGAAAGAGCTTTACACGAAGCTGCAGGCCAGTCACCTGCGCTTGCAGGAGCTGGAGCAGTTGCGCGACGATCTGACGCACATGATCATTCATGACCTGCGAACTCCTCTTGCTTCGGTGATATCTGGAATGAGAACCTTGGAGGCCATGGGTGGCCTAGATGCGGGTCAGCAGGAAATCGTCGAAATTGCGACAAGCGGCGGAGACACGTTGCTTGGAATGATCAACGACCTTTTGGACGTGGAGAAGATCGAGTCAGGGGCGATGGAATTGGACTACGCGCTGCTGGATGCGGCGACCTTGATGCAAAGTGCTGTGGGCCAAGTCTCCCAGTTGGCGGAGGATAGCGAGCTGAAGATCGTGCAGGAGCTCGGCGAGAATCTACCGGCATTCCAAGGGGACGAGGACAAGCTGAAGCGGGTGTTGGTGAACCTGATCGGCAATGCTATCAAGTTCACGCCGAGTAAGGGGACGGTGACCACGTCAATTCAGCTCACAGATGATCGCAAGTCGCTCCGTTTTTCTGTGTGCGATACCGGGCAAGGCATTCCGCAGGAAGCTTTTGGGCGGATTTTTGAAAAGTTCGGGCAGGTCGATTCCCATAAGAACGGCCATGTGGCCGGCACTGGACTTGGGCTGACCTTCTGCAAATTGGCGACTGAAGCTCATGGCGGGCAGATTGGGGTGGAGAGTTCTCCGGGAAGCGGAAGCACGTTTTCGTTTACGATCCCGGTCGAGGAGTCAAGGAGTCGAGGTGTCTAGGAGTCTGGAACGATGATGCGCAGCGCGAGGGGGAGGACTTGGATTTCGACTTCGCCTGTGGGCAGCAGCTCGCCATCCATGAGAATAGGCGACGGAGGGCTCGAAGACAGCTTCAGGTCGCGGAATCTGCGGTGGAAGACTTTAGGATGCTTCAGATGACTCCCGCGTAGCACCTGGGGGAACGATTTAAGGAACTCTAACCGGCCGAGATCGCCAACGAGCACAAGATCGAGAAGGCCGTCGGTGAGGCTGGCGGTCGGCGCGACCCTGATCCCTCCCCCGTAGGACTGGGCATTCGCGATCGCGCAGAGCATCGCCTTTTGCTCCATCCGTTCCCCATCCACTTCGATACTGAGCTGAAGGCTTCGATAGGAGCGGAGAACCTGGAGGATGGCGGCGGCGTAGGCGGCTTGTCCATGAAGGCATCGGAAGCCGGTATTGACTCGCTCAGCGACGCAGGCGTCGAAACCGCAGCCCGCTACGTTCAGAAAGTGTCCCTGCTTGCCGGCTTGACGCCATTGGCCCACATCGATGGCCTTTATTGTGCCGCTTGCGATGGCGTCGATAGCCCCGTCGAGATCCAGGAGTCCGAGGGTGCGTGCAAAGTCGTTGCCGGTGCCCATGGGCAGGATTGCGAGCGCCGAGTCGGTGCCGAGGACGCCTTGCATGACATCGGAGATCGTGCCGTCCCCTCCGGCGGCGACGATTATGTCGATGCCTTTGTCCGACATCGCGCTGGCTTGCGAGGCTCCTGATCCGGAAGCTTGCGTGGCCTCTACGCAGCAAAGCTGCGAACCCAATCTGGCTCGCAGCTTTGTTTCCACGTCTGCCCACGCACGTCCGCCTCTTCCGCGGCCGCTGAGCGCGTTGCGTATGACGCCAACCTTCACTGCCTAAGCATAGGCGCTAACTCCTCGGCTGCGGGGCCGAGATTTATGAGACCGATGCGGTTAGCCGTTGGACGAGCTCTTGGCGCTCTCCGTCTGTGAGGTGCGGGTTTTTCAAAAGCTCCAGGAGGTCCTCAGGCTTGGGTTCCTGCTCACCTGCGACAGGCAAGTGGCTTGCGGGAGGGGCTTGGGGCTGAGGCTGAGGTTGGGGCGTTGCCGCGGGCTCAACTTTAGATTCAGAGCTCGACATCTGAGTGCGCAGCAGCTCGCCGAGCATGCCTCGGTCGAGGAAAGGCGCAAGGGAGCTGAGCTGGTGCATGTCGATGTCGGAGCCTTTGCGCATTTGCTCTCGTACAAGCTCGGCGAGGTCTTGGGAGTCGACGAAGGGGGCTAGGCGCATGAGGATGTTGTTGTCTTCGTGCTTGTGCTTGTTTTTCGTCGGGGCGAGTTGGGCGGCGAGCAGGCGGGCCTCGATGGCGACGTCGGCGTATCCGGCGTCCCCTGGCAACGGCTGGTACATCGATTTTTGGATTGCTCCGAGCTCAACCAAGCGGGAGGCGATGGCGTTGAAGCGGGATACGGCTCGGCCCTGGCCGCCGTTCAGCATTCCAGTCAGGGAGGCTCCCTCGGCAAGCTCGGTGAGCTCACCGAGAACGTTTCTCAGGCTATGGATTTCTTCGTTGTGTTCACTCATTGTTCTATCTCCAGACTTTCGGCGAGGCGCGGGCGGAGGGATTTTCGAGCCATGTGCAGCCGCCATTTCACGGTCGTGATCGGCAGGCTAAGGAACTCGCTGATTTGTAGCGTGCTCCACTCTTGCAGGTAGAAGAGCTGTGCAGGAATTCGTTGTTCTTCCGGCAGGTCTTCGATCGCGCAGGACACTTCGTTTCTTATTTCCTTAGCTTGGAGGGCCGGCACTCTCTGGGCGATGAATTCGTCCAGAGCGATTGCCTGGTCTTCCCTGCTTTGCGAGATTCGCTTGGCCCGGTGGCGCACGATGGCGGCGAGCCAGGCGGCGAACCGGGTGGGGTCTTGCAGTTGCGGAAGCGCTTTGAAGGCGGTGATCAGGGCGTCCTGAGCAGTGTCTTCAGCACGCTCGTTGCTGCGAACGATTTGTCTTGCGAGGGCTATGGCGGCGGGTCGATAGTGGGTGACGAGGGTATCGAAAGCGGCAAGATCGCCCCTTGTGGCGGCTCTCACCAGCTCCTCTTCCCTCTCACGCTCCATCATCCGCATCTCTTCGCGTCTCGGAATGTTTGAGACGGCGAGGTGGGTTTAGGATAGTTTGTTTTTTCCAACCCCAGTAAAGCAAACCCGCGATGGCTGTTTGAAACAAAAACGCCACCCGGGTCGGGTGGCGTTTACTGCGGCATTGAATAGGCGCTTCAGTCGACTCGCGTGAGCTTCAGGTTTGCGTCGAGGATCACGACACCTTGGGGAGTTGGGACCGGGGCTCGGTTCCACTTCGTCTCCGCCTTGACGGTGGTGCCATCCTTCTTGTCGATCCAGAGGGTGGTCTCGCTGGAAGCAGGGTCCGTACCCTCGGTTTCCTTGATGGTCGCCTTGATCTTGATGGTATCGTACGCGCCGACCTTCTCCTCAGCCATGACCTGATAATCGGCTTTCGCGGCGACGAAGCCCAGCTTCGGATCTGCCTTCACCTCGTGGGTCCATTTGTCGCCAACGTTCACGAGCTTGCCAGGGTCTACGAGCAGTCCGAGGGTGGACATGCGATAGGCACCCGCCGTTTCCCCGGGGCTCTTAATCTCGACGACCTCTCCTGAAGCCTTGTATGTTGTTGTCGCAGGCTCGCCTGAAGGTATATCCTGCTCTTGGCCGCCCATGTTCACTTTCGCGTCGGTTTGAAGCTGCTCGAGCGAAAAGTTGCCGTTTGCTTCGACCTTGACAACCTTTTCAACGAGGCTAGCCGACATCGTGACGGGCGAGCCGCCCATGTCCGTAGTTGCCTCCATCTTGTACTTGAGTGTCTGGCCCTCTTTTGGAGTGCGCTTGATCGATAGGCCATCCACCGTTGCGAATGCCATTGCCGACACCGCCAAGAGGCTCAGTAATCCTAACTTATGAAATCGTCTCATGATCATCTCTACGGGAGATTATGACGCCGGGTGCCACGCGAGCCATTCGCTCTGGAATCTAAGAGGTTGAGTTTTGCCTGCGGTTACGCAAGATGGCCAATTTTGGGCCATGTTCGATGATCGAGATATCTTCAAAGGAAATCTTAGAAACCCGAAAATTTCGTTAAGAGCGATCTGTCAAAACAGACTCTGTTGCCGAACCGTCGTGCTTTCGAGCAATTCGCTGAGTTCTGAAACGTCTGCGATCGGGTGGCCGCCTCGGCCGATCAGTTTGCGGTTTCCTTCGAGCGGGATGTCTCGGACGAGGACGGGGCAGAGTTGTTGGTCTAGGGCTTCGATGGCTCCGGCCCAGGTGCCGCCGGAACCCTCCGAGGCTGCGACTACTACGGTTGCGACGGACATGGCGTAGATCAGCTTGTTTCGGCCCATGGCCGCTCCGACGCTGAATGGGACGTTGGGGGAGAAGGGGGTTGCTAGGCAGACTTGGCCACTTTCCAGTGCTTGCGCGGTGGCGGGTTGCTTGATGGTTTTGACCAAGGAGTCAGCGAGTATTCCGACCGATGCTCCGCCTGCCTCGAAGGCACCGGCCATTGCAATCTGATCGACTCCTCTGGCGCCGCCGCTTACCACGCCCTTGCCGAGGGAAACGGCCTCCGCGGCAACAGCGCGTGCAAACGAGGAACCTTCTTCATCGACTTCTCGGGAGCCGACGATTCCTACGTGGTCTTGATTCAGGAGCTCGGCTGCACCGGCGACGAATAGAAGGGCGGGATGCTTTCCGCGGAGGCGCTCCTTCCATCGTTGGGGAAACCTTTGGTCGAACTCGGTGACGACGAAGATTCCCCGATCGGCTAGAGACTCGAGCTCTTCCTCGACGTCATCCAAGCATTCGAGGCGAGCGGTTACCTTTGACGCTTCCGATTCGGATAGGGAGCGGGCGACCCAGGTTGAGAGCTCGCTCTCGGGAACTTCGCGCAGGGACCGCCAGAGCTGGGGGGAGATTGGGGCAGGATTGGGAACGAGGTGGCTGGTGAGTGCCACCACGATAGCGTCCCTCAAGCGTCCTCCCGCGGGCGTGCCGAGGCGAGGGCGAAGGAGGTTACGGAGGAGCAGCCGGCGTTTCTGAGCTTTGAGCCGATGGCAGTGAAGGTCCAGCCGCTATCGACCACGTCGTCCACGAGCAGACAGCTTCCGGTGAGCGGCCCTGCGACGTCGAAAGCCGAGATCACATTCGCGAGCTGGTGCGGGGAGTTCTGCATCATTTTCTGTGCTTGATTCTGTCTGACTTTGAGGACGGCTGGCTTACAGGGAATGCCGAGACGGGCACCCAAGCGGCACGCAAATTCTTCGACTAGACAACGCGAGGAGCTTGGTACCCAGGCGATGAAATCGAAGTTGCGCTCCTTCAAAACGGCCAAGGAAGCATCCAGCAACTCGTCTGAAAAGGCATTGCCGTGATATTTGTCCGAAGCAACCATGCGGCCCCATCCGGCGTCGCCGTAGACGCTCAGGGCGATGCCGGTCTCATTTAGAAGGCTCTCGGGAATCTTCTTCCGCCCTTCTCCGGCAAAGCCGGCTGGCCACATCTTCTTGGGCTCGATGATCAGGCGCGAGCCTCGCAAGAAGCTGATGGCTTCCGCGACCTGCCCCGCATCGGCGGCGGGCAGCTCTCGTCCGGTACAGCGGTCGCAGCGTCCGCATGGCTCGGCAAATGGATCATCCAAGGCGCGAGCGAGGAATTGCATACGGCAGACGGGTCCATCCACGAACTCCCGCATCTGCTCCAGTTCGAGGTGGCGTTGGGCGCCGATGGCTTCTGCGTGCAGGTGTTCGCGCGACCAGGACGGGTCGAGCAGGATGTAGCCGTCTTTGTCCTGCCGAACCGCTCCGTCGACTTCCATGAGCTTCAGAGCCTGCTGCACCTGGGAAGGGCGGAAGTTGACGCGGGACTCGATGCGGGTGCCGCGGATTGGCTGATCATTCAAGATGGACAGGACCTGCTGGAAACACTCGGCGGGTGGAAAGGCGCTCTCGATGAAGTGGGTGACGATGTCGTCGTCCTCGTAGCCAGTTAGGAGCACCACTTCGGCTTTGTGGAGGCTTCTTCCTGCGCGGCCGATTTGTTGGTAGTAGGCGATGATGCTTCCCGGGCGCTGGAAGTGAATGACGAAGGCGACGTCGGGTTTGTCGTATCCCATGCCGAGGGCCGTGGTTGCGACGAGAACTTTCAGCTCGTTCTTGCTGAAGCGCTCCTCCAGGACGAGGCGATCTTCGTGGAGGAGCCCTGCGTGGTATGCCTCTGCCTCGATGCCGTTTTTGCGCAGCCACTCCGCTACTCGGCGGGAGTCTTGGACGGTCAGGGTGTAGATGATGCCGGTGCCTGGAAGTTTGGGGAGGTATTTGGCGAGCCAGGCCAGGCGCTCTGCCTGGTCGTTCAGGCGAAGGGCCCTTACTCGGAGGCTCTTGCGCGTTAGGGGGCCTCGCAGTACTGTTAGCTCGGTGCCCAGTTGGGAGCGGACATCGTCGATTACGCGGTCGTTGGCGGTGGCGGTCGTTCCGAGGATGGGGACCTCGGGTGGGAGTCGGCGCACGATCTGGAGGATGCGGCGGTAGTCGGGGCGGAAGTCGTGGCCCCAGTCGCTGATGCAGTGGGCTTCGTCGATCACCAGCAAGCCGACTCGCTCAATGAGGGGTTCCAGGACCTCTTCGCGAAAACCGGGGTTGCCCAGGCGTTCGGGGGAGATTAGGAGGAGGTCCACGGAGTCGTTTCGAATCGCCTCCGCTATTGCGGTCCAATCCTCGCGGTTGGTGCTGTTGATCGAGAGTGCGCGTACGCCGAGCCGGTCGGCGGCATCGATCTGGTTGCGCATGAGGGAGAGGAGCGGGCTTACCAGGAGGGTTGGCCCCCGTCGTTGCTCGCGAAGCAGGCGGGTGGCTACGAAGTAGACAACGCTCTTGCCCCAGCCGGTTTGTTGAACCACGAGGGTGCGGCTGCCGGGGGTGCAGGCCAGGCGGATGGCATCGAGCTGGCCGTCGCGAAACTCGGCGGATTCGCCATAAGCCTTCTTGAGCAGTTCGGTGGCACGTTTGGCCTCCACGTCCAGATTATAGAAGGGCGGCGATTTTGTCGCCGCCCTTTTTTGGGGCTAGCCCATCGCTAGTTGAAGGTCTTTCTTCAGGAGCGCTCGGGCTCGGAAGAGCCAGCTTTTGATCGTTCCCTCCGGGCGATCGAGGGCGGCGGCGATTTCGTTGACGTCCATGTGCCGGAAGTGGCGCATCACGATGATGCTGCGGTACTTCTCGGGGAGGCGGCTGATGGCTTCCATCACCTGGCCTTCGCGAATGGCGCCGGTGGCCGATGCGTCCGTGTCCGAGCTCTCGTCTGCCAGCATGTACTCGTGCTGGTCGAGCGAGTCGCCGTCTCGGCGGCGAAGGCGCACGGCGTCTACGCAGCAGTTCTGGCAGATTCGGCACAGCCACGGCTTCAGGGGCCGGTCTGCGTCGAAGTCCTTGATGGCGCGGTACGCCTTCACGAGGGTGTCCTGGACGGCGTCGTGTGCGTCGTCTGCATTGCGGAGCATCCGCAGCGCGAGACTCATCAGCACGGGCCGATACATGTCGGAAAGCAACTCAAAGGCAATCTCGTCTCCGGCGGCTGCGCGGAGGATCAAGTGCGACTCCCAACTAACGATTTTCTTCATGTTTTCTGCGCCACCTCACTGTGCGGCTTCAATAAATATAATACACGCTTTAAGTTTTCTAAACAAGTGCCTTTTTTTGCTGTAGGTCGAAAGTCCGTGCAACAGCTCTCCTGATGCGGCTTGTGTGTCGGCTAAAAGACGCGGAACATCGGTGGGTCCTCGAGGCTCAAATGCAAGTGGAGAGCAAGTAAAAATGCGAGTCGCTAACGTGCCGATACATGGATGGCTGGCGACCCCGACTCGTCGGAACGCTTTGAAAGGGATTTTCATCGCGCCTTCCTTATTGATGTTGGGGATTGCGGCCCAATCGAACCCGTCTTATGTGGATTACGACAGCCTTATTTCGAATAGGGAGATCGACGCGAGGATTACGAACTACGTGGGAGTCGTTCGTGAGACCGAGCAGATGATGGAGTCGGGTGCCAGCAACCCGGACAAGCTCCGAAAAGTTGCCAGTCACTGGGCTTCTGAGGCGAAGGCCGGAAGACTGCTTCCGCTGCCGCCGCAGGGTGCCGAAGACACTTTTATGGTGGGCGTGAAGTCGCAGATCATGTCGAACTCACGCAATCTGGCGACTAGGCTGTGTAACCATGCACATGCCGAGGCGGAGAAAAAGCAGTACGACCGGGCGGCGCAAGATTTCGTGCTGGCGATGCAGGTGCTGCAGCCGATCCGGTATTCCGATGCGACGACTATGGCAATTGTTTCCGGACGCCAGCGGCAGATCGTGAAGCAGCTTATGCGGTTTTGGCACCGGGTCTCGCCTAATGTGAGGATGAGCGTGAAGCCGTTTATCGCGTCGTTGGAAGGAGATAAGGAGCAGCTTGAGCGCGTGATTCGTGAGGAGCACCGGGTAGCGGCGATTGCGTTTGCCCAGGCGGAGGAAATGGCGGTAGCGACCGGCGACGTGCCGGATACCGCGCTGCGATTCACGGCTTCGGCTGAACTCTTGGCGGACGCAGCTCGGCGCGCAGACGAGAGCAGCCGCAAAGCGGTCGCCGGAATTCTCTAGTCCCTCACCAGAGGGACTAGGCTAGAGCCATCGGCATGATCACGCAGAAGTAGCCAGTATCGCCATCGGCTGCTTTGAAGATCGCGGGGCGGCTGGATTCGGTCATTTCGATCCGGACCCCGGGGCCTTCGATCGGACCGAGCGCGTCCTGGACGTACTTGCCGTTGAACGCGATCTCGACGTCTCCATTGGAGGGGACCATTGCGACTTCTTCCTTTGCTTCGCCCTTCTCTTCGCTGCGGGCGGCGATGACGATCTGATCGCCGTTGCCCTTGAAGCGGACGCGGTTCGCGTTGTCCCTTGCCAGGATCATGGTGCGGCTGACCTTTTCTTTGAGCTGATCGGCCTCGACGCTCCAAGCACGGGTGCTTTCTCCGGGCACCACTCGCTCCCAGTTGGGATAGGTGCCGGCGAGGAGTTGGGAGATGACTTTGGCTCCGTTGGCTTCGACTCCGATGCGTCCGCCGCCGAAGCGCAGGACGACGTCGTCGTCATCGCCGATCGGCAGGGCCTTGATGGCTGTGATCGCTTTCTCTGGGACGACGGCGTTGATGCTGGTGCCGATCCCGGGCTGTTCGAGCTTGCGGACGGCGAGGCGGTGGGTGTCGGTGGCGACGAGGGTGAGGGTTTGGCCGTTGTAGGAGAACAGGACGCCGGTTAGGACCTGGCGGTGCTGGTCGGTGGAGACTGCGAAGACGACCGAGTCGACGGCGTTTCTCAGAACTCCCATTTTTAGGCGGAGCTCGGACTCGCCGTTGAAATCCGGTGGCTCGGGGAAGTCTTCGGCATCGAGCGACAGCATTCGGTATTCGGAGGCGCCCTGCTGGAGCATCACGCCGTTGCCGTCGAGGGTTCGCACCTGGATATCGCCGTCGGGCATGGCGCTGACGAGGTCATGCAGGAGCCTGGCCTGGAGGCAGATGGCGCCGTTGTCGGACACCATGCACGCGACTTCGCGCTCTACCCACATTTCTCCATCGCAGCCAAGCACACGGATGCCCCCGGAGGTGCCTTCGATCTTGAGGTTCTGAAGGATATTCACCGAGGTGCGGACGCTGGCCGCGGCGGCGGCGGCGCTTACGGCCTCAAAAAACTCTTTACGTGGACAATCGATCTTCATTGTGGTCTTCGCGTGTGGTGTGGCGACGCTCATTGGTGATACCTTTCATTGAGTGGGGTGACGGGGGTGAATGGGGTGAATGGGGTGAGGGAGCATTCTTTGATCACCCCTTTCATCCGCTTCACCCCTTCACCCCATTCATCCCCAACTATCCTTGCATTGGCAGAAACAACTGCATGTGGGCCGGGGCCTGGGTCTGGGTTTGGACTTCGACTCCCCGGCTGTACAACTTCATCAGCACCCGCTGGTACGACTCTTCCGTGAACTCGGCGGTTGGCGTTCCTTGCAGCATATCTACGGTCTTTCTCAATGTAGACATGTCGTGGCTGAGCTCCGAGTCGTTAAATGCAGCCATTTCGAGCTGATCTTCAAGTTCCGCGGGCAATTCTCTGCCTGCGTACAAATCGACGAGTTTTTTATATAGTTCGTTATTCACGACGTCCTCTCAATTGCGCTTCCTAGCTTGTCTCGTAAGGCCCGGCGTCCCCTGTATAGCCTCGACTTCAGGGCTGGGACGCTGATCTGGAGCACGGCGGCCGCTTCCTTGGCACTCATGTCTTCCAGATCGCAAAGCACTAGCGGGTCCTTATATTCAGTTGGTAGTTCGTTGAGCGCTTGATGGACGGCGACTCTGAGAGTCGTTTTTTCCTCGGCGCCCGGATACTGTGCGTCAGGCGGCAGCTCCAAGAGTTTGTGCTGTCGCAACTTATCAATACACAAATTTCGCGCAATACGGAAGAGCCAGGTTCTAAAAGCCCCATCGGCGCGAAGCTCGCTCGAGCGTCGCAGGACCCGGAGGAAGGTTTCCGCAGTTGCATCTTCGGCGTCGGATCGGTTTCCGAGCATCCGGTAGGTGAAGCGAAAGATCCTTTCGCCATACAACTCGTAGAGACCACCGAGCGCGGATCGATCGCCCTCTGCAAGGGCAATGATCCAGCGCTTCTCCGCCAGTGAGTCTGTGAGCGCATCATTCGGCATAAGAAGGACGGGCGCATGAAAGGATTCGATGCGCGGAAGGACAGTTTAACACCCAGCGGCTTTATTTGTTCCCACCATCCCCTCAGTTCCATCGCTCCACCGAGTAATTCGCTCGTCCCAAAATCCCCCTCCCGAGCCCCCCTGTGGGTTGGGATTGGGGGGATGTGGCGTTTTGAACCTGCGGCTCGTCATCATCCCGCTCCCCCCCATGGGTTGGGATGGGATGATGGTTGCCGTTTGCACTACTACTCACGGGCCCCTCCAGGGGTCGGGATGGTAGTAGTGGGCGAGTTTGCCCGCTGCCCCGCATGAGGCTGCCAAAAGGTCGAAATTCGAGAAAGAAAATCTGTCATCTACAGAAGTAGAAGTCAAAACAAGATTTTGTCAACCACTTTTGAAAAATTTTCTCCTGCCTGGTTCGCTTTATTGTTGAGCGTCCTACCCTTGAGAGCCATCGGACTAGAGCCTCGACCGAATCGCGCTAGGAAGTGTTAGGCTAGAGAGAGTGTTCGGAGCGCGAGTTCAGTCGAGGCATCACGTCGCACCGGCTGGTGGAAGGTTTTCCGGAGGAAGGTGGATTGGGGGATCAAAATCTGTGAAGAACCGCCTAGATGAGCAGGCCGTGGCCTTTAGGGAAATGGGCCAGGAAGTCGAAGCAATCTCTAGCTTCCGTGCTTCCTGGGACCAAAACGAGAGTGAGTTCGCGTTAGCCCACCTAATCCATCATTACGTGACGATCGGCCGGCATGACTTGGGTCTTTCGATGGTCAAGGAGCCCCGCTCATGGGGATCCGAGGTCCATCAGCAGCTTGTGAGGCTCTATGGTGCCATCGGAATGCTTCCAGAAGCGCGAGAGAGTGCACGGCTCGCCGGCAATGTTCCCAATAGCGCTACCCGCTACTGGCTGTCCTTCGCACTGCTAAAGTGTGGACATATTGAAGAGGGATTCCGGGAGCTTGCTGCGGCAAGGCTACAGTTCCCTGATGATCCTTACTTGGTTGCGCTGGAAAGCAATTCGGTTACGTTAACTGGGAGCGAGGCCGACGCGATGTCATTTGCGAATTCCATAGACATCGGTGATTTGCCCCTACTTGTGAGCTCGAAGATTCGAGTTCTGATTTACCATGGAAAGCTAGCAGCGGCGGATCAAGCGTTAGATGCGGCGCGCGGGCGATTGTCAAACTACCAGTGGCTTATGCACAAAGGGACTTTAAGCATACGGCAGAGGCGGTTCTCGGAAGCAATAGCTTTTTTTCAGGAGGTGCTGGATTGCCGGCCGGATGACTATGACGCCATCAGGGAGCAAGCGTGCGCCTTCTATTGGCTCGGCGACGAGGAGAATGCAATGCGTATGTTCAAAATCTCTTTGGCGAATAGCCCGAACGACCAGTTGGCGCTAAGCGCACTTGCAAAAATGCAGTTTCGCCGCCTCCGGCTAAGGGAGGCGTTTCATTACACGAGCAGATTCCTTGCGCAGTTCAAGAGAAATGATGCCAGCAAACCAAAGTCAGTCGAGCGCGCCTGAAGCGTGGCCTTTGGAGCGCCGTGGCATGTTATTCTGATCCCCGGCCCACCTTCCACCCGGAAAACTCCAAAAGCAGGAGGGAGAGGGTACCTCAAGGGAACTCGTGCGCAGGAGCCTCTCACTCACCAACCTCTTCTTCCCAAACGCGGCCCCAAGTCTCGACTCTGTGCACCTCTGTGTCTTGTGCCTCTGTGGCCCATCCCCCTCCGGCACGCCTCACCCACCTAGCACACCTCACCCGCCTCCAGATGCACAGCCCGCCGGTGAGAACATCCGGTTCGAGCCCGACTGGCCGATCAAAGGCTTCCTCCCCTTCGAGTGATGGAGGTGATGGAGCCTTGGGAACGCATGGATCGCGGTGACGGCACGGATGGGGTTGGGGTCAAATAGGGCGGTTGATGTTGGGGGGAGCGATTGGGGGGTGGAGGGGGGTTTGGGCACCTCTGCTTGTGCTTGCCTTTTTCAGCCTCTTCGCGAGAGCTCCACGGCCGAACAGCGCGCGAGGCATGTATGGACACATGACCATGAAAGTTGGCTCGGGATTGCTTATCTACGCTGGCAGTCATGACGTGAAGCTTGGTTCTTACGCTAAGAACCTTGTGGGGCACAGTCAAGCTGTGGTCCGGCATCACCGAGGTTGAAACAATGAGACACTATAAGTTACTCGTTTATGCGATTGCTCTCGCGGGGTTTACTTGGTTTGGATATACGTTGGGCTCTTGGAAGGTGGCTGATCCTGTTGCTGTTACAATTCAAGTCGACTCCGGACTCGAGCGAGATGCTTCAGCATATGTAACGAAGAGTCTTGATATTGTTGTGGTTATCCGAAAGAACGTGTATATGCTGACGCCAGCCGGTAAGCTCTACATGGTAGATGCCCAGGGAGTCACAGGTAATTCTATCGGATTGTTTAGTTCAGGCAGGCTGGGCCTCCTTAGGCCCGCCGTTGAACCGTTAGGGGATTGGCTTCCGGAACTTCAACGTTCCTCTCTATACCAGTTTCGTTTTAAGGGCTTGGATGGAAGGAAGGTTGACGTGCACGTTCTCCAGAATCTGGATGGCTAGTCTGAAACTACCTTTCATGCGGTGATTTAACGAATTCCGCTCATAGAAGAACGCCACCTTCCACTAATGAGCGGAATTCGGTCACCTGCACTTGATCGCACGGCTTCAGGGGGCGGGGCAGTGCAGGCCGCCTCTCTCTGTGCGCCCTTTGCTCCACTTCGTGTTCTTTGCGAGAACTCCGGCCCCTGTGTCTTTCTGCCTCTATTGTCCATCCCCATCTGGCACGCCTGACCCACCTAGCACGCCTCACCCGCCTCACCCCATCCGCCGGTCCTCACCTCCTTACCCTCCGAAAAGAATTTTCCCCGAGTTGGTTGACAAAATCCCATTTCAAAACCTACTAAGGCATGAGCAATCAAAATCTCAGCCAAGAATACGCCCTCTTCAACCTCCTCAAGCGTGAAGAAGAGCTCGCCCGCTATCACCTCGAGTGCTTCCAGATGCACTCACCAATAGGCCAAGCCACAAGACTTGAGCCCGACTGGCTCATCGAAGGCTTCCTCCCTTTCGAGTGATGGAGGAGATGGAGCCTTGGAAACGCATGGATCGCGGTGCCGGCACGGATGGGCTTGGGGTCAAATAGGGCGGCGGATGTTGGGGGGTGCGTTTGGGGGGTGGAGGGTGGTTTCGGCACCTCTGCTTGTGCTTGCCTTTTTCAGCCTCTTCGCGAGGGCTCCTCGGCCGAATAGCGCGGAGTTTGCGCGGCCGAATCAGGATCATCATCGGTATCTGTTCATGGCGGAGCATCCGGGGGAGCTGCGGATGGCTCCGTTTGCCTACCGGGTTGCGTTGCCGGCGCTGGTAAGGGCGACTCCGCTGAAGGTGCATCAGGCGTTTCTCCTGTGGTCGCGCGTGTTCGCATTTCTACTGTTGGCGGCGGTGTTGGTGCTTTGCCACAGGCTCGCGGCGACGGAACAGGGGGCGTGGGCGCTCTTTTTGCTGGCCAGCTCGATGCTTTGGCTGGTGCCGAGACACCTTGAAATGATCTACTCGCCGGACATTCCGGCGCTCGCGCTCGCCTTGTGGGCAGGGTTGGCGGCGGCGAAGGATCGTTTATGGCCGGCCGTCCTTTTGTGCGTCGTGGCTGCCTTCTTTAAGGAATGGGCGGTGTTTGCGGCTCCTATCGCCTACGGGTTGATCGCCGAGCGGCCGGTGGATCGGCGGGCGATTGGCAAATGTGTTCCTCTGCTGATCGGGGCGGTGGTGGTTCTGGTGGGGCTTAGAATAGCGATCCCGACGCTGAATCACGATCCGGCGTATGTCGCTTCCCTGCCCGCCAATCTTGGCGAGACAGCGGTGCGGGCTCCGCTCAATTCCCTGCCCGCTACTGTGGCGGCTACGCTCAAGTGGCGGGCGACGTATTTCAGCATCAACCACCTGATCGCGATTCTGCTGCTGCCGGTTACGATTGCGGGGACCGTGCTGCTTTTCATGGGCTTTGCTTCATCGCGGAGGCGCATGCTCGTTTGGGTACCGCTGGCGGTTCTTGTGTATGCACAGCTTCTGGTGGCGACCAATCATGAGCGGATACTCGTTGCCGTGTTCCCGGCCGCGCTTGCCGGAGCCGCGATCTGGATGAACCATCGGGGAGGGCGGGGGGAGAGGATCGTTATGATCGTCGCGGTGCTCTCCTGCCTCGCGTCGGCGGCTTCGCTCGTGGTGGAGCGATATCGCTATGGCGTCCTTCTTTCGCTCACCGTCGGCGAAATCTGCATCCTTCTGATCCTGCGCGATCTGCTGATTAGAAGGCGGCGGAGTTAGGGATGTCGGCCCGATAGAGCGAACGTTCTCTCATGAAGGTAGAGCCGGCCTTTCGCTTGATCGTCAGGTCGTCCTCGACCGCTCGCTTGATTTCGGCGAAGTGTGGACCGTCTTTACGGAGTGCCACCGGGAGAGGAAGGCGCAAATCGGGCGGGTTGTAGACGATGTAGTCTTGCTGCAGCCACGCGGACTCGATCAGCTTACGGTTTAGGCCCACGTAGTCGGGCGGCGGGAAGTAGATCACATCCGGCTTCTGCGTTTCCATCAGCTCCAGAGCCTTCGCGGGCTGGAAGGCGATCTCTCGGTGATTCAGGCCGGCGAGATCCATGACGTCGCAGGTCTTGCACAGAGAGCCGGGATGGCCCACTTCCGTGGCGGCAATCAGGAGCTTGTCGGGGATGGCTCCGATGGCCATGAGTCCGGGCCAGCGCTTGCGATGGTAGTCGAAGCTTGCCTCCGTTGTCAGGTCCGCGACCTGGACCTTCCCAGAGCGGATCATGGGAGCCAACTGCCGCACCATCATCAGCGACCCGAGCGCGACGCAGCAGACGCCTATCACCTGCGGCACCCGAGAGCGACTCTTGAGCAGCTCGATGGTGGCGTAGGCGGCGGCGGCGAAAAGGAAGGGCATGGTCGGCCAATAGAGTCTGCCAACGCTTCCCATGATCTGCGTGACACCGAATGTCACAAAGGCGAAAAAGCCGATAGACACGATCAGGCCGGAGCGAACGCTTGCGGGCCAAGCCTTCCAGCTGCGCAGGCCCGCGAGGATCAAGAGCAGAAGACCGGCGCTCGTCCAGAGGTAATGGGCGGCCAAGCGGTAGCCAATGGGCTGGTAGCGAGCGACGTTGAACTCCTCGTAGTTTTTGACGACCTTTCCGTAAAACGGTAGCGGGAGGGCGCTTCCGAGCCATCGTTGATTGACGGCCATTACAATCGCCAGCGTCACAGCGAAGGCTCCCACGTATTCCACAAACCACTTCGGTTTGCTCCGATCCATGAGGAAGGTGAGGATCGGCACTCCGGCGCTGAACATCAGCAGCTCGGGCCTCACCCAAAACAGCAGCGCTCCGGCGATGCCCACAAACGGCGCGCCCTTCCCTCTCTCCTCGACTTTCATGAGAGCCCATAGCCACAGGGCTGCCGCGAGTGCAGCGAGGCCCGTGTCCATGCCATTCCAGGTGACCCGGGCCAGGTTCGATGGGTAGGCGAGGCACGCCAGGAGGAGAATGGCGAGCACGGGTCCGACTTGCGCCTTCTCTCGCACGCCGGTCCAGCGGGCGAATAGGCCGAGTCCGATGAAGAGGGCGAAGCCGCCTGCCACGCTAAGGGTCACCACCACGGTGGCGTCCTCCTGGCTGAAGAAGAAGGCGAACCAGGTGAGCAGCATGAAGGCGATGGAGGTGCAGCCGTAGGTGGCGGGGCCGGCGGGGTTCCAGGCGGGGCCATATCCGCTATGCATGTTGCGCGCGTACCGGGCGAACATGAGCGCGTCGTCGAAGAGGAGGTGCGAGTATTTGAATCGGACGATCGGATAGAGCAGGCCTATCACGAGGAGGGCTACCCCGGCGATCGAGGCGATGAGGGTTGCGCGCTTACTCATGTTTGTTGATCGCCTCCGCAAGCCTTTGAGTGAAACCCAGAGCTGTTTCGAGCTGGACGTGGACTCCGTCGTTCGCCTGTATGGGGATTCCGTCCATGTTCACCCATTCGCCACCTGCTCGTTGAAATCGCTCGATGAAGGCCGGTAGGTCCATGTGCTTCCGCTCGACTTCTACAAGCGGGTCCTCGCCGGAGGGATATAAGCCGAGCACGCGGATTCCCGCTGCCTTCCAGCGCTCGATTCGTTCAATCAGCCGGTCTATGTTCGCCGGATTCACGGGTCCCTTCTGATAGCCTCGGTCGTATCCGTTGGCACTTCGCACGGCGTTGCGGTCATAGCTTCTTGCGAGTTGCGCGGGAGTGGGGCGGCCGGATTTGAGCCCGATCGCCTGTTTGGTGTCGCTCACCAGCGCGCGGAATTCGCCCATCGTGTAGGGCCTCGTCATGGTGCTCCAGGCGGGGAGCTGCGCGAGTACCCAGCGCTCCCAGGGCTTGTTCGTCTTTGCCGCTGCGAAGCCGTTGGACGCAAAGGCTTGAGGGGTGAAGGCTCGTGGGGTGATTCCGACGATCATGATGCGCCTGCCGTTAGGGTCCAGCATGCTCTCGGCGGTGGAGAGATAGTCTTCGGTGAAGCCCATCCCTGCGAACGTGTAGCTCATCGTGCGGGCGCCGCCGAGCTGTTGCGAGAGCGATTTGGGCATCACGGCGGTCATCGGCCGGCTGTCGCCGATGATGAGGACGTCCCAATGCGGGTCGGGATCGACGGGTTTCCAGGCACTGAAGTGCTCCTGATAGTGCGGCTGGGGCGGCCTTGCGAAGGCTCCTGCCAGCACCAGCAGCAAGCCGAAAACCACTACCTGAGCCATGCGCCAGTTCGTCATTAGAACGCGAAGTAGATGAAGGCTCCTCCCGGGCCTCGTGCATAGACGATCAATGGGATCAGGATGATCAAAACGGCTCTTTCGTAGAGCGACGTGTTGGACCACCATGCGAACTTGCCGCGCTCCTGGGCCTCATGCACGAGCCAGGCGATGCCACAGCCGAGGAGGATTATTTGCGGGAGGCGTGCGATGCGCGAGACGTCACCGTATCCGGCGTGTCCCAGTGGGTTCAGCATGAGGCCGAGGATGTGCGTGGCGTCGGTGAAGGATTTGGCGCGAAAGAATAGCCAGCCGATCCAGATGAAGGGCATTACCGCAAGGCTTGCGAGCAAGCTTCCGAGGGGGAGTTTCTGCAGGCGTCCGGTCCAGTTGGTTTCTCGCTCGATGGAGAGATAGGCGGCGTGAAGGGCACCCCAAAGCACGAAGGTCCAGGCGGCGCCGTGCCAGAAGCCGGAGAGCAGCATGGTGGCCCACATGTTGCGGTGAGCTTGCAGCGGGCCGTCTTTGGAGCCGCCGAGGGGGATGTAGACGTAATCGCGGAACCAGCTCGACAGGGAGATGTGCCATCGCCGCCAGAACTCTCGGAAGGAGTTTGCGTTGTAGGGGTGCAGGAAGTTGAACATCAGCTCGATGCCGACCCACTTGGCGAGGCCCCGGGCGATGTCGGAGTAGCCGCTGAAGTCGCAGTAGATTTGGATCGCGAACATCGTGACGATCACCCACCAGTAGATAGAGGTGTGGGCGGCGGTGGGGGCGTCGAAGGCTCCGTTTACGACCACGGCGAGATTGTCGGCGATGACGGCCTTCTTGAAAAGGCCGTAGATGATTAGGCGAAGGCCCTGCCACTGCTGGTCGTCGGTGGGCTTGTTCCACTTCAGGAGCTGGGGCAGGATGTGGCTGGCACGCTCGATGGGGCCGGCGACGAGCTGGGGAAAGAAGGCGAGATAGGCGAAGAAGTGGAGGAGGCTTCGGGTGGGTTTGAGCCGGTCTAGGTACACATCGATGACGTAGCTCATCTCCTGGAAGGTGTAGAAGCTGATGCCGATGGGCAGGGCGAGCGAGAGCTTGGGGATGTCGGTGTGGAGCAGCCAGTTCAGGTTCTCCGTGAAGAAGCCGAGGTACTTGAAGGTCGCCAGAGAGCCGAGGTTCATGCCCACGGAAAGGCCCAGGTAGAGCCTCTTGCGGGCTGGGTCGTCCTCGATTCGGAGCGCGAGGAAGAAGTCGATGGCGCCCGTGGCGAGGAGGAGGAGGACGAACCACCACTCGGCCCAGCCGTAGAAGATGAGCGACATCAGGACGATGAACGCGAGTCGGGGTTTGGTGTGCTTGCGGACGAGGGGCCAGAGTCCGAAGAAGACGATGGCGAAAACCAGGAACACGAATGTGTGAAACAGCAACGCCAGCCCCCCACGATATTCTATCCTCTCGTTGCCTCAGGCGTGGGTAGGATTGCTTCGACTATGGACAATCTGAAACTTGCGCTTAAAGGGCAATATCATGCCGCGCTCGATATGTTGAAAGGGGCGATCGAGGCGTGTCCGGAGGAGATTTGGGTGGGAGGCGTGCCGCCTCGGAGCTTCTGGCGGCTGGCGTATCACACCTTGTTCTATACGCACCTTTACCTGGAGGTGCGTATGGACGATTTCGTCGCGTGGGAGCTGCATCGCGACGAGGTGGAGAGCGATCAGGAGCGGGAGCGGATGGATGCCGCGCCGTATACCAAGGCAGAGATTCTGCGCTATTGGGAATTGGTGGATGCGATGGTTGACCCGAAGCTCGACCGAATCGACCTCGATTCTCTCGAGTCCGGCTTCAGTTGGTACTCGATCCCGAAGCTGGATCACCAGATCCTGAACATCCGGCATATACAGGAGCACGCGGGGCAACTGCGGGATCGGCTTATGGAGGCGGGGATCGATCAGGGGTGGACGACGAAGCGCTAGGTGGGAGTCTAGGAGTCTAGGAGTCGGGGAGTCGGGGAGTCAGGGAGTCTGGGGATTGTTCTTCGATCCTGTCGAGGCCGATGAGGTCGGTGTAGCCTCTTATGACTTCGCGCTGGTAGTTGGGTTGCGTCCAGATGTAGCCGACTAGCAGCAGGAAAACTCCCCAAATGGATTGGAAGAAGGCACCGATCGCGAGTCCCATCAACTGGAAGTAGCGGCGGCTTGCCAGTTGGAGATTAATGGCGGCGGCGTCCTTGAATCCAGCGCCGCGTTCGAGCATCAGTGGAATTATGAAGACGTAGAAGGGCGCGGCGAAGAGCTCGATGCCGATCAAGTAGAACATGAGCCAGAGCCGGTCCACGAACTGGAGCAGCAGGATCGTCGCCGCGGAGTGGATGACGGTTGCGAGGGCGGCGGGCGCGGCGAATTGGAACGGACGGGTGGCGGGGATCCAAAGCTGCTCGAGGCGAACTTCGGAGCCTTTGGCTTCGAAGAGGGCCATCGAGAAGAGGCCGGCGGAGGCAACGATGCGAATGAAGTCGGTAGCGAAGTAGAGGGGGAGCGTCAGAGGCAGGAGCTTGATCTGGTCGGTCGGAGCAAAGAGATCGAGGTGCTGGAGCCTCGCCGTTGCCTTGACGGCTTCGCTGACCAAGAGATTGGACCCGACGACGACGGCGAGAGTGATGGCCGAGGCTTTAAGAAACTCGTCGCTCTTGGCCATGGGGAATGATAGCCGTTAGGAAGTGCCTTTGCTAGACTGAAGCAATGTGGCAGAGATTCACTGAGCGATCTCGGAAGGTGGTCTTTTATGCGCAGGAGGAGGCGCAGAAGTTAGGAGATGGGTATGTCTCGACGGAGCACCTGCTGTTGGGGCTTTTGAGGGAGGGGGAGAGCACGGCTGGGCAGGCTCTCGACCGGCTCGGAGTGGATCGCGAGCAGCTTCGGCTCGATCTTTGCCGCCAGTTGGAGTTGAAAGAGACAGGAACGATCCTGGACATGACGCTGACCCCTCGCGCGAAGCGGGTCATCGACTTGGCTTATGACGAAGCTCGGAACCTGAACGACAATTTCATTGGCACCGAACACCTGTTGCTCGGCCTCATTCGAGAGGAAGATGGCCTTGCGGGAAGAATCCTCCTTAAGTTTGGCGTCCACCTGAAACAAGCGAGATCGGTCGTCGAAGACCTGCATGAGGAGGCGGGCATACCCCGCACCACTCCAGCGGCTCCCGCGCGAAGCTTTCCGGCAAGCGAGGCGCTGCACATTCGGCAGCAGCTCTTTCCGTATGACCGATTGGCGCTGATGCTGATGTCGGAGGAAGGGGCGGCGTTGAAGCTGCTGCGGGAAATGGACCTCCCGATCAATGTTTTGAGGAGCCAGATCGAGCAGGCGTTGCTGATACGGCCATCGCCGGAGCAGGTCAAGAATCCCGATTCGCTGGACGCGGTATTGCTTCGGGCGGTGGAGGTAGCGAAGGGGGTGCCTTTGAACTCCGCGCACCTCTTTGTGGCGATCGCGGAGGATGAGAGCACGTTTTTGAATCTGCTGCTGAAGGATGGCGGTGTGGAGGTCGAGGGGTTGCGGGAGCAGTTATAGATGCTTCCGGACCCTCTCCCCTGCCCCTCCCCCTCGGAAGGGGAGGGGTTCTGAGGGGATGGAGGCGCTACTTCTGCGATAATCGGCGGGTTGGCACGGTCTGTTCGATCACATGAGGCTCGGTGGGGGTGGGTGTTTGTTGCGCCTTGGCTCTTTGGGTTTCTCGTGTTCACGGCGGGGCCGATGGTGACTTCGCTTTGGCTGTCATTTCACAAATACGATTTGCACTCGATGGAGTTCGTCGGCGCAGAGAATTACCGGCGCCTCCTCTACAACGACCCGCTGTTTTGGAAGTCGCTGACGAACACGATCAAGTACGCGATCTTTTCGGTTCCGCTGGGGATCATCGGGTCTTTGGCCTTGGCGCTGCTTTTGAACCAGAAGGTGCGGGGGATTCCGGTTTTTCGGACGCTGTTCTATCTTCCGTCGCTGGTTCCGGCGGTGGCTTCTGCGCTGCTCTGGCAGTGGATTTTCAACACCGACAACGGGATTCTGAACATCGGGCTTTCGTGGCTCGGTTTGCCGGAGGTTCAGTGGCTGCAGGACGAGAATTGGGCGTTGCCGGCTTTCGTGCTGATGAGCCTCTGGGGGATTGGGGGCGGGCGGATGGTGATCTTTCTGGCCGGCCTCCAGGGGATTTCGGATACGTACTATGAGGCGGCGCGGATGGATGGGGCGAGCTCTTGGCAGCAGTTTCGCCAGGTGACCCTTCCGCTGCTCTCGCCCGTCATGTTTTTCAATCTGATCCTTGGGCTGATCGGAGCCTTCCAGGTGTTCACGAGCGCGTACATCATGACGGGCGGGGGACCGAACAATTCGACGCTGTTCTATGCGCTGTATCTGTTCCGGAACGCCTTCGAATACTTCAAGCTAGGCAAGGCTTCGGCGTTGGCATGGCTGCTTTTCCTGCTGCTGATCACGCTCACGGCGATCCAATTTCGGATGTCGAAGAAGTGGGTCTTTTATGAGGGGGAGAAGGCGTGAGGCGGGAGGCGTCGGGCTCTCGGTTTGCTTCTCCTTGGAGCAAGGCGTTCGTGCTGGTCGCCTTGCTGGTCGGGGCGGTGCTGTTTACGATTCCGTTTATCTGGACCCTCTCCACCGCTCTCAAAACACCAGAGGAGATCGCTCAGGACCCCACCCGCCTCATCCCGAAAGACTTTGCCTGGGACAATTTCTACAAGGCGTGGACGGCACTTCCCTTCTCTCGGTTTGTCGCCAACACGCTGTTCATCACGGTGCTGAACACGATCGGGACGGTGTTTAGCGCTTCGTTTGTCGCTTACGGCTTCTCGCGATTCCGGTTCAAGGGGCGGAACACCTGCTTCTATCTGATGCTCGCGACGATGATGCTGCCGGGGCAAGTGACGATGATTCCGGTGTTCATGATCTGGAGGCAGCTCGGGGCGATCGACACGTTTTATCCGCTGATCGTGGGCTCGTTTCTTGGGGGCGGGGCGTTCAATATCTTCTTGCTGCGACAGTTTTTGTTGACGATTCCGCGAGAGCTGGATGAGGCGGCGATGCTGGATGGGGCGAGCTATCTTCGCATTTGGTGGTCGGTGCTCCTGCCTCTGTCCTCGCCTGCGCTGGCGACGGTGGCGATCTTTTCGTTTATCGGGAACTGGGACAACTTCGAGGGGCCGCTCATCTATCTCAACTCGCCAGAGAAATATACGGTTTCGATCGGGCTTCGGATGTTCCAAGACACCTTTGGGACAAACCTCGAGCAGTTGATGGCCGCATCGATCATCCACATCCTTCCGACGGTGGTGATCTTCTTCTTCGCGCAGCGGTATTTCCTGAAAGGGATCGCTTTGAGTGGGTTGAGCGGGCGCTAGATGGCGTCAAACTAGAACTAAGTTGCGCCGCCATGCTTTTACGTTAATCGAGCTTCTGGTCGTGATCGCGATCATCGCGATTCTTGCCGCCATCCTTTTTCCCGTATTCGCGCGGGCGAAGGAGGCCGCCAAGCAGTCGGCTTGCCTCTCGAACATGCGGCAGATCGGAGTTTCGTTCGCGCTGTACAAGGTGGACTCCGATGACCGGCAACCGGACCGGCGGGACCTGAAGGTGTCGCTCGGCTACCGACCTTGGACCTCATGGCCACCCTCCGATCCCAGAGCTGGATGGGCGGCGGAGATACTTCAGCCTTATACGAAGTCGAACGACATCTGGTCCTGCGCTTCGGTGAAGGGGACGCTGGGTGAAGTTGTACAGGTGAAGCAGGGGCCGAGCCGTTATTGGCTGTGGCGCTTCGACCGGCCGGACGAACCGATCGCCCTTGACAACCTATGGG
The DNA here is from genome assembly GCA_041288075.1 of Fimbriimonas sp. Lineage (GTDB taxonomy): Bacteria > Armatimonadota > Fimbriimonadia > Fimbriimonadales > Fimbriimonadaceae > Fimbriimonas. The sequence goes on along the minus strand of JBGGMI010000048.1, from coordinate 5,388 downwards.
GGAAGAGCGACGAGCAGGCAGTGTCCGACTTGCAGGCTGCCCAGAATCCAACGGTTGGATTCCCGCAAGGCGTATCGGAAGTCGAACTCGTCGTCGATCCTTACTTCCCCCGCACCATTCCCTCGGTTGATCCGGGATTGAAGGGGAAGTCGGTGCACAACGGCGGGAGGAACCGGCTGTTCCTCGACCTTCATGCGAAGTGGCTGAAGGATATCCGAACGAACTAGTCGCCTTGTTTGCACTATTGAACCGCTTGTTTTCGCATCGTCAGGATCGCTGCGGACCTCTTGTAGCCTAACTTGTCGTTGATGGCGAGCATCGGTGCGTTGTCGCTATTGTTGTCGGTGCGGATGGAGGCATATCCGTTTGCTTTGGCCCAGAGGATGGTGCTGGCTTTTAGCGCCTGGGCTAGTCCTCTTCCCCTGTACTCGCGTCTCAGGCTGGTGAGCCATGTGTCGATTCTTCCCTCGGTCGCACTCTTAAAGAGCCCTGCGAATCCGGCGATGCGATCCCCGTCTAGGAGCACACGGGAGCCCTCCATGAGGAAGGAAGGGTCTTCTAGAGTCGCCTCCATGAAGAACTCGAACGTGAGGGGTACGGCGGGATCTCGCCTTGGAACGTCTTGACGGACCTCCTCGAAGGCTTGGTGGAGAGCAATTCTGAACTCTGGAGAATCCGACGCGGCGATGGACTCAATCTCAAATTCGGTTGAAGCGAGCTTCCGCAGCCCTTGTGGATCGCAGCTTTCGAGGTCTAGGACCGACTCGAAATCCCGGCTAATTTCTTCGAAGCCGCGGCGTTGTGCAAAGCCGATCGAGTACTCGTCCTCGCCGTTCACTCGTGCGTCGACGATCTGCATGCCTTGGATCTCTACGTAATCGAGCGCCGTTGTCACTAGCGCGCGGCCCACGCCTTTTCGTCGCGCTAGAGGGTTGACACCCACTTCAATCAGCCATTTGGTGGCCTGGTAGCTGCCCGCAGGGCGATAGGCTTCTGCGAAACCTATCGCCTGGCCGTCCAGAATTGCCAACCATCGGGTGGACCGAAGATGAACTGGGAGATCGTCGTCACGAGTGAGTTCGGCGATGTCCTTGGTGAGGTTTTGCCAGATACCGTTCCAGAGCTCACAGTAGGATCCATAGTCGGAATGCGTCGCCTGCCGAACTGAAATCACGGGAAAGTGTAGCAGTGTAGGTGACCCGCGTTGAGGGCTCCCCAATCCTATGCGAGCTTCACGTTGACGGCGTTCAGACCTTTCTTGCCTTCGACGATCACCTGCACGGTGCCGCCGTTGGTGAAGAGGTCGACGTAGCCGATGCTCGTCACCATGACTTCGCTTTGAATGCGAATGAGCGGTCCGCCGTTTTCGTCTCGGATTTGGATATCGAGCGGCTTGTAGGCTGGCTTGCCGGATTCGGAGGAACGGAACCATTCCATGTAGGCGGCAACTTCGTCGAGGGGAATCTCTAGGGTTAGGGGGCAGAGTTGGGTTTCGGACGCGTCGGATTGAACTCGCGTCTGCTGGATCTTGATCTCGCTCGTCGAGATCGCACTCTTCTTCGACACGCCAATCGCGTGAACCTCGTAATTGTTGACCATCCATGCCTTGGCCTTCGAATATGCGGCAGTCTCGGCTGGACTGGGTGGGAAGAAGCCCTGGAAATTGAGGTCCTCGGCTTCGATGGAGAATTTCACGTAGGCAGGCTCTTTCGCGCCGGCGTCGAGGGCAGGCATGGTGATCTCCGTGACGAGACCCGAAGTGAACGCGATCTGTCCACCCGCTTCTCGGCCACGCGACAGCCGGTGCAGCTTGTTCAGGGCTCTTAGCGGCATACAGTTGCTCACCGAAGCGAAGGCTGCGGTGGCGAACTCGTCTTGGACTTCGGGGATCCAGTAGAAGCCGATCGGGCGATGCTGCCGCTTGCCCGTTGGAATGCCGTTCGTGGCTGGCTGTCCGCCGGTCACGTCGTAAACGATGGAGGAAATCTTGCCGGAGGTTTCGAGAACGTGAGGGTACGAGAATGTCTTGAAAACTGGTGGCGAAGTTGGAGCGGCGAGAGCGAAGAGAGTGAGCAGGGACAGTCCGACTGGCATGAGATTGTCATTATATGAACAACCACTGCAATTGACAACGGCCTCTTCTGCAACTCTGGGACTTACGGCTACCGAGGCTCTGTTGGCAATAGCAGGAAAAGGCGAAACGCTGTTGAATGCCACGCGTCAGTGCGGGTAGCTCAAGTTGGAGGGCTTCCTTTATGCGCTTCTTAGCCATCGCCGCCGTGTTTGCAATCGCCGCGGCCTCGTTTTCCCAGAATGTCAGCAGTGTGTACAACCGGGACACACACGACCCTTTTAAGCTCAAAGATGTGAAGGTGGAGAGCACGGTGTTTGGGCCGATCGTCCGCACGAGCACGCTCCTCACTTTCGAGAATCCCTATACGAAGCTGACGGAGGCTTCTTTGAACTTCGACCTGCCGGAAGAAGCGGCTCTTGGCGGATTCGCTTACTACTACGGCGACGAGTATGTGAAGGGGCAGCTTATGGACAAGGCCAAGGCCTGGTTCATCTACACAGCGATCACGAGCCGGAATCGTGACCCGGGGATCATGGAGCAGGTTTCACCGACCTCCTACCACTGTCAAATTTATCCGCTGAAGGTTGGGAGCGACTTGCGGGTGCGGCTGTATACCGTCGGTTTCCTCCAGCCTCAGGAGAACAAGCTTGGGTTACCGGCACCTCAGGTGGGAGACGCGAGGGTTCCTCAGGATTGGTCGGTGCGGATGGCGGACTTCAACCGGATCGAGAACGGGGCCAACCTGACGCTGCCGATGCCAGAGAAGCCGGTGACCGCGGTGGCGCAGCGCTTCAAGGACGGGCGGACGTATGTGGCGGGAATGATGCGGGCTGACCCGGAGAGGCTCGCCACGGGGCCGGAGCTGAAGATTCTCAAGGCGGAATATGGCCTTTTGGAGCGACCCTCGCAGGTTTGGGATGTCACCGAGAAGCTTTCGAGTCTGGCAAAGAGGCGGTCGCTGGAGCTGCAAGTCTATAACCAGGTTTTTGGTGGCGACCCTGCTCCTGGAATCGTGAAGACCCTGCGAGTGACGTACGAACAAGGCGGCAAGACGCACACGAAGGTCGTACCTGAGAGTGCGTTGCTTCAGATCGGAATGATTAACTCGGGAGCTTCGCCCACGCCGACGTTTGCCCGATTGCGCGATCCGAAATGGGTGCAGCTCGACGACGAGACGATCGCGTTTATGGGCTGGGTGCCTTCCAATCGAAAGATCGCGGTGCGGCACAACGGCTTGAGGCAGGCATTTAGGCCCCAGCTCGCGCACAAGGGGTCGGAATCAGCGCGGCTTTGGGCGCAGCAGAAGCTGGCGCAAGGCAACTGGACCTCCAAGAAGCAGGTGCTGAACTTCAGCATGAAGTACGGCGTTCCGAGCGCGTATACGGCTTTGCTGGCGGTTCCGCAGTCGGAGATGAAGCTGTTCAAGGCGAAGGAAAAGGAGTTCCAGAAGGAGCAGCAGCGACAGGCTCGGCAAGAGCGGGAATGGGCGAAGCAGCGGGAGCAGAACTGGCGGAGCGGACGCGGGGGCGATCCTGAGATTCGGGTTCAGTTTGCGGATGCGCAGTCGGTCGACGCGGTGCTTCCGGACGGGCGCGTGATCCCGCTGGAGCTGAGCAACGGCACCTGGGGAGGCAACTTCGATATCCCGGTCGCGGCTCCTGAGGGGCAATATACGGTTCGTGTCGTCGCGGTGAAGCGCGACGGCACGACCGAAGAGAAGAAGCTGACTTACGACGTGGATCGAACGGCTCCTGAGGGCAAGGCAGAGATCAGGATGATCGGTGGCCGTCGGATGCTCGAGGTTCGGTCGGAGGCGGGTCTGGCGGAAGTCGCTTTCTATCTCGCAGACGGATCGAAGATGGTCCTCAAGGAAGAGGAGCCGGGCGTGTATCGACTGGAGCTTGCGCGGTTCATCTCGGTCAAGGGCACGCTCGTTCTGAAGGATAGCGCCAGTAATAAGAGAGAAATCCCTTGCTCCTGGCCATCCTAACTCTGGCAGCGCCGGCGACGGTCTGGCGCTGCTATGAGGAAGTCTTCGCACTCGCGGCCGATGGGCCGCGAGTGTTTGCCGGCACGGACGGCGGAGTTTTGGGGCGGCAGGAGGACGGGAATTGGCTGCAGGTTGGGGCTGATTGTCCTTCTGATGTGCGGGAGCTGAAGGTGACCTCGGTCGGGCTGCTCGCTCGCGTCGGGGACGGGCGAGTGTTTCTGTTTACAACCTCGGGTTGGAAGCGGAACGGGACGGGAGCGCTGCAGAATCCGCCGCTGTCGTTCGAGGCCCCAAAGGGTAGCGGCGGGACTCGCTTGACGGCGGTTTCATCAGACGGTTTGTATTCGTTTTGGAACGCCAAGTATTACTACCGGCGGTCTGCGGATGGCTGGAGCGAGGTTGGGCCGCGTCCGCCAACGCCGCTGGACTACTGCGTTTTGCGTGTCGGCAAGGAGCTGCTGGCCGGCACTCAGCAAGGTTTGTGGAAGTTCGACGGCGACTGGAAGCGAGTGCCCCTTCCCTCGCGCCTGCCGATCTCGGGGCGGATCGAAGGGATCGCGGGTTTCGATAACAAGTTCCTGGTTGGCGGCTCGAGCGGGATTTACGTTGGGCGTCCGGGCGATTGGAAGCTGGTGAACAAGACTCGCGTCCGCCAGATCGTCCGCGAGGGAGACTCGGCGTGGGTGGTGTATGGGAGCGGTGCGGTCGACAAGATAGTGCCCCGCCTCGATCGGCTGTATGACGACGTGCTGTACGGCGGCGCAAAGCGGCCCTGGACCGGCGCAATGGCTCTTGGCGATGGTGTAGCGCTCTTTGGCGGGCACGGCGGATGGATCGAGAAGTCCGCGAAAGGGATCAGCGAGCGGTACATGGATGAGCTAAAGGGAGATGTCGTAACGGCCATCTTGGCTCGCGAGAGGCTGCGATGGATCGGGACTCAGAAGAGCGGGCTGGTGCGATATTCGGGCAATGGGAAGCCGCTCGTTTGGAACCCTGGGAATGGGCTGTCGGACACCTGGGTGACGGCGTTAGCGGGGACTTCTCGTGGGATCATCGTGGGGACGGCTTCGAAGGGGCTGTTCTTGCAAAAGAGCTTCTCGATCGAGCCTTTCCCGGGGCCCACGCAGATGGTGCGCTGTTTGCTTCAGTACAAGAATCGTGTGGTGGTCGGCGGGATGGACGGCGCCTGGATCGAGGATGGGGCGGGTTGGACGAAGTTGGACACGAATGGCGAGGAGACGACGAGTTTGTCGACGGACGGCAGGTTGATCGTGACGACAAATCGCGGCGTGTTCTTCCTTTCGCCCTAAGAACCGCCGATGCC
>JBGGMI010000047.1:0-2768 GCA_041288075.1 Fimbriimonas sp. | reverse complement strand
TGCGAGCCACGTTAGGCGCCCTTGCCAACGATCACGAGTTCCTACTGAAGGGCGACGTGTTCACCAAGGAGCTCATCGAGAGCTACATCGAATACAAGCTCGAGAAGGAATGCGACGCAGTCGACCTGCGCCCGCATCCTTACGAGTTTGAGCTTTACGCAGACGCGTAAGACTCATTAGATCAACCGCAGTCCGTGGAGATTCTCCACGGACTGCTTTTGTTTTAGCGAACCAATAGGTCCTATAGGTCAAATAGGATTTCGATTCGGCTGAATGGGCATCGGAACACTGATCAGGCACCGGTGTGTCCAAACCATGCCGGAAGGTGAGCATGGAGCAGCAGCGAGCAACCGTTAGGGATCGGCAGGGCGTCGAGGCCGTTATCAGTGGCGAGATCGTCGATCCAAAGCGGGTGATGATCGAGCTTCAGAACGGGCGGAAGCTGCTCGTCCCCCGAAGTGCCTTTCTCTGGGACGCCGATACCGGCTACTCCGTGCCGTTCACTTTCGACGGTCTGGAAGAGGTCACGGAGGAAGCTCAGGGATTTGTCGTTCCCGTAGTCCGCGAAGAAGCAATTCTTGAGCGCGAGCTGAAGGAAACCGCGGTCGTGCATATCGAGAAACGGGTGGAGGAGCGGGAGGAGGTGGTGAATGCCACTGCCACCATCAACGAAGCCGACATCGAGCGCATCCAGATCAACGAATTCGTGGAGCAGGCGCCGGGTATTCGCTACGAGGGCGACACGATGGTGATCCCGCTCATGGAAGAAGTGCTCGTGGTGGAGAAGCGACTCCTCCTTCGCGAGGAGATCCGAATCACGCAGATCTCACGAGAGGAGCCGCGCCAAGAGAAGGTGGTCCTGCGGAGCGAGTATGCCGAAGCACACCGGTCGAGTCGGTCGGAAGCCCATGATCATCACACGTCGGACCACCAGACCTTTGAGCCACATGCCGTCGACGTGGTGGAATCGGTTGAAGAGCCTATTGTCGAGAAGGCGCCGAGAACGATTGAACAGATCGTGGTGGCCCGAAAGTCAGCCGACTAGAGGTCAACGCAAAAGGAGCACCGCGGCCGCCGCCGGCCCGGCATGTTCAACCCGAAGCACTCGAGGACCCAGCGTGACTCCGCGATCGCCGATCAGCTCCAGCTCTCTTGCCGACCACCCGCCCTCGGGACCCACGACAATCGTCATCGAGTTGCCCTGCGGAGCGAGCTTCGGCGCCAATCCCTCGACTTCGGAGAGCACGGTAGCGTCTGGATAACGAGTCAAAACTTCCTTCAAATCCTTCGCGACTTCGAAGGCCGGCAAGCGACTCCTGAAGCTGACCTCCGCCTCTTCTCGGGCAATCGTTTGGAATCGGCGCAGGCGATCTTGGAGCTTTTTCTGATCCCACTGCACCACCGTTCGCTCGCTCGGAAAGAGCACAAACTTGGCTACGCCGATCCCGGTGCAGCTCTTGATAATGTCGTCCAACTTGTCCCCCTTAGGGAAGGCCTGAGCAAGTGTGAGCTGCAGCGTCGGCTCCGTGTCTGGCCGCACAACTTCAAGGGGAATGGCCTCCCGGCCGCGAAATTCGCAGCGAATGAGGGTGCCATCGTTAGGAAGCACGGCAATCTGAGCTCCGGCTTGGAGGCGAAGAACTTTGCGGAGTTTGTCGATCTCCGCTTGTGGCAGCTCGAAGGGCTCCTCTGCGATCACGCCTGGGATAAAAAGTCTCGGAAGGGAGCGCGGCGTGCTCATGCCCTATTGAACATGGCGGCCACCCAGCCATCCTCATCTAGCTTCTCGACAAGGGCGAACCCGGCGGACTCGGCAGCAAGCTGCACATCCGGCCAGTTCTGCTCGATGATGCCGCTGACCACCCATCGTCCGCCCGGAACGAGCGTATGCCAGATATCGCGAGCCAAGCGAATCAGAATCGCGCTGATAATGTTGCTCACGACCACGTCGAAGCCGGTTGCCTCGGGAAGCGGGGGCGCACCGTCGACCCTTCCTAGCGTCGGATCTAGTGCTGGTCCAATCCCGTCGCCAACCAATGCCAAGAACTGCACGTGGTTCAGTTCGGCGTTTTGCCGGGCCACTTCAACCGAGATGGGCTCGATGTCGATCGCAATGACTTCGGCGGCGCCCAGCTTGCACACAGCCACCGAGAGGATTCCGCTCCCGCAACCGACGTCGGCAACGCGAGCGTCTTTCAAGCCGGCGTTTTCCAGGAGTTGGAGGCAAAGGCGCGTCGTTGGATGGTCGCCGGTGCCGAACGCCTGCCCCGGGTCCAGGACGATCTCAACGTCGTCCGGGTCTAGCGCAAAGGTCTCCCACGTAGGTCGGACAACGAACCGCTGGCCAACCCGGCGCGGCTTGAAAAACTTCTTCCAGTTCTCTTCCCAATTCACCTCGGGCAGATCCCGAGTGTTTACCGCCTTGGCGCCCGCTTCAAGCAGGGCGACCTTCAAGGCTTCCAGTTGCGGGATGGCAGCATCAACTTTCGGGATCGCCCCGGTGAGCCAGTTGGCTTCCTCCAGCGTGTTCTCAATGCCGTATTCGCGCAGGATTTCGATGAAGGGAGAGAGGTCCGCCGTTGCGGGAAACTCGGCGCGGACCTCGATCCAGCTCATTTCTTCTTGCCGAACAGGCCGCCTAGAATGCCGCCTTTGTCCTCGCCTTTCGGCATCCGTTCACCACTGACTTCCGCCAGCTCGCGAATCAGCTTAACCTGGGCCTCGCTCAGCTTCTTAGGCACCTGGATGTTGCACAGGACGATCATGTC
>JBGGMI010000046.1:0-6091 GCA_041288075.1 Fimbriimonas sp. | reverse complement strand
CAGAGGCGACTGGCTCCGGATGGATGTAGAGCCCGGCTTCTCGCACATTACGGACGTCGGTGGCAGCGTGGCTTCGAGCCAGGGCATCAAGGGCAACAAAACGTTCTTGAAGACCACCGTCGAATATCGCCGCTACTGGAGCCCTGGTCCTCCACGAGGTCGCGAGTTGGACGCGCCACGGAAAGTGGTTGCGGCGCGTCTTAAGTTAGGGAATATCTCGGGAACGTCACCTTTCTTCGAGCAGTTCTTCGTTGGCGGATCGGACAGTCTCCGAGGCTACGACGAAGACCGGTTCTGGGGCAACAACATGTTCGTCGGCACTCTCGAGTATCGGCATCCAATCCAGAAGTCGTTCAATGCGATCGCATTTGTCGACTACGGCGGAGCATGGGGCGGGTACGGCTCCGTAAATAATTTCGCGCAGTCAGCGAAACCCAAGTTCCAGGTGGGCTTCGGCGTCGGACTCAGCTTCCGAACGCCGCTCGGCCCGATCCGCTTGGATCTGGGCTTCGACCAGAAAGGTAAGAGCCGCACGCACTTCCTGATTGGTACATCTTTTTAAGGCAGAAATTACACACATGAAGATTGAAAAAGCAGGTTGGATAGCAGTCGCGGTACTCGCAGGAGCGCTGGTCACCGCAGGATTTGAGAACCAAGCCGTCAAAAACGGCATCGTGGACGTGGAGAAGGTTTTCAACGAAAGCACGTTTGCGAAGAACCAGTCGGAGAGCCTCCGCAAGATGGGAACGGATCGGCAGTCGGTGCTGGAATTCGTGAATCAATATCGGACGATGCTCGGTGCAGATGCCGAGAAGTTTAAGGATCTCACGATCAAGACAACTGCACTCTCCCCGGCGGAGAAGACTGAGCTCGAGCGCATCAAGGTAGACGCCAAGACGTCCGAGGATGCCTATCGTGCCGCCATCACGCAGGCATCGCCGAGTCCGGAACTTCTCAAGAAAATCGAAGATTGGAATCGTCGCAAGGATGCCACGGGCGATCTGCTCCAGACTTGGCAGCAGGAGTTCACGCAAGAGGTTCAAACCAAGCAGGCAAGCCTCCGATCCGAAGCGCTCGTGAAGGTCCGACAGGCGATTCAGAAGGTCGCACGTGACCAGGGCTACTCGATGGTCTTCGACTCCAACGTTGCGCCGTATGCCGCGAACGACTTGACAGACGAAGCTCTGAAGGTGATGAACGGGAAGTAGGAGCCGTAAGGTGGAAGGCGGTCAGGCTTTGGCTTGGCCGCTTTTATGTTTGCCTGCAGGCTGGGTAAGGGGTAAGGAGTTAGGGGTAAGGACGCCCTTTCAGATAGCGTGTGATCCAGACAGGAGATAAACTAAAACAGCGTCCTTACCCCTCACTCCTTACCCTTTACATCGCCAAATGACCCCCCAAGCCCTCGAATCCGCCGCCACCGAAGAAATCCAAGCCGCCACGACGACGGCTGAGCTGCGGGAGATCGAGATCAAGTATCTGGGGAAGAGCGGACAGCTTTCCGCGCTCATGCGTGGGATTGGGCAGCTTGCTCCCGAGGAGCGAAAGCCATTCGGCGAGAGTGTAAACGCCGCCTCGGCTCGCCTTCGCGAGCTACTAGAAAGCAAAGCCGAGGAACTGAAGGGAAGCGAGCGGCAGGTGCAGTTCGAGCAAGAGCGCATCGACGTAACGATGCCCGGGGCGCGGCCGAGAGTCGGCTACGAGCATGTGCTGCAGCAGACGACCAACAAGATCAAGCGTGTGCTCGGCGGGCTTGGATTCCGCTATCTTGAGTCACCGGATCTTGAGGAATTTCGCTATAACTTCGATGCCCTGAACTACCCGCCCGACCATCCCGCGATGGACGATCAGGACACGTTCTACATCGACGACACGCATCTGTTGAGAACGCAGGGCACGGCTATCCAGGGTAGGGTTTTCGAGACTACGAAGCCCCCGCTGAGGGCTTTCACCGTCGGCCGCACGTACCGAAACGAGGCGGTTGACCGGACCCACAGCCACACCTTCCACCAGGTCGACTGCTTCATGATCGACGAGGGCGTCAGCATGGCGCACCTCAAAGGCACGCTCGGAGTTTTTGCCCGGGCGATGTTCGGCGAAGAAGTCAAAGTCCGCTTCCGCCCCGACTTCTTCCCCTTCGTCGAGCCCGGCGTCGACTACGCCATCTCAACCCCCAAGCTGTTCAACGGCCGTTGGGTAGAGCTAGGCGGAGCCGGCCTCATCCATCCCAACATTCTGGAAAGCTACGGCATCGATACCGAGCGCTACAGCGGCTTCGCGTTTGGCCTCGGAGTCGAACGGATTCCGATGATGGCTTACGGAGTCGAAGACCTCCGTCTGTTCCTTGAGAACGACCTAAGGTTCCTCGAGCAATTCAAAGGGGGTGCAGGGCAAGAGGAAACCAGCTCGATCACTCTTCTGCGGGAGCAGTTGCTGCAGTCACAGCCCGCCACTGCGGTCTCTGCTGAGAGCGTGCGGGGCAATGCGTGAGGCCCTTCCGAGGGGTAAGGAGGTGAGGCGGTAAGGCAGTAAGGACTTGGACGCTCCCCGTCCTTACCCCCTTACCGCCTTCCCTCCTTACGCCCGTGAAGCCGCTCGACGACCTAACCACCCGGTGCATCCGCTGCGGCTTCTGCCTCGAGTCCTGCCCCACCTTCGTGGTAACGGGAAGCGAGTTGGAGTCGCCAAGGGGACGGATTTATTTGGTTCGCAGCGCCGCGGAGGGCAAGCTCGACTGGGTCGACGACGTAAAGCCGCACATTGAGCGTTGCCTGGGTTGCCGGGCTTGCGAAACCGCGTGCCCAAGCGGAGTGCAATACGGCGAAATCCTGGAGATCGCCAGGGACACGATCGAAGAGCGGAAGCATGAGATCTCCAAATCGATGCTGCTCGCCTCGACCACGAAGCCGAAGCTCCTGAGAGCCCAACTCGCCTTGAGCAAGCTAATGCCAGGGAGCCGAATCCCCGCCTTCTTCTCCCGCTGGATCAGCGGAGAAGCTCCCGAAGCCGACCTCCCGCAACCCCAAAAGCTAGCCGACCTCCCGCCTCTGGATGAAAGCACCCTGCCCGAAATCAAAGGCGAGGTCTATCTGCTCGAAGGCTGCGCCATGCGAGTCCTCTTCCCGAGGGTCCACCAGGCAACGAGACGCCTACTGAGAAGAGCCGGCTACGCGGTGCGCGAGACGAAACAGGGCTGCTGCGGAGCGATGCACGCCCACAACGGCCATCTTCAGGACGCCAGAAACCTCGCCGAAAAGCTGATGGAGGCAATGCCCGAAGACCTTCCTATCATCGTTAATTCGGCAGGCTGCGGCAGCACGATGAAAGAATACGGAAGCCTCTGTAGTGCCTCCATCCGTGGAGGCATCTCCTCCGACACTCGTGCGCCGGAGGAGATGCCCCCAGGGATGGGGGCACTACAGTTTGCCTGCCGCGTCAAAGACGCCTCGCAGTTCCTGCTGGCCAGTGGCCTTCAGGAAGAGCTAGAAAAAGCACCCGGCCTAACCACCACCGCCACCTACCACGACGCCTGCCATCTCGCCCACGGCCAACGCATCACCGACGACCCAAGGCAGCTTCTCGCCGCCATCCCCAACCTAACCCTCGTCCCGCTTCCGGAAGCCGATATGTGCTGCGGAAGCGCCGGGATCTACAACATCACCGAGCCCGCCATGGCCCGCACGCTCCTGGAGCGCAAGTACGAAAACATTGCGTCCACGGGCGCCACCCTAGTAGCCACCGGCAACCCCGGTTGTCACGCCTGGATCGCCCAAGCCGCCCGAGAGCACGGCCAAGCCATCACCGTCCTGCACACGATGGAGCTCCTGGAAGCAGCGTTTGTGGGTTTAGAGCATTTTCGCTAGCCTGTAGTCGCAGCCTCCGTCGCTGCGTCCGGAAGGTTCGGACCATCACGCGGGCACGGAGCCCGCGACTACATGTGGGCTGACATGTCTCAGACCACAAGGCCGCCATCGGAACGCGCGACTATACTAAACTCAATGCTGAGGACGCGCATTTACACCGGCAGCAGTCTCTTCCAAGAGTTGGAAACAGCCTGGAAAGAGCTCGCCAGCACGTCCGCCAGCGCCACTCCATTCCAAACCCACGAGTGGCAGCAGACTTGGTGCAAGCACTACCTTCGAGCCAAGAAGCCGCTCGTATTCGCCTTCTACGAAGGCAATGACCTGGTTGGACTTATGCCGATGGTCAAAGGCCTCGGCCCCTGGAGAACGCTCCGCCCCATGGGCGTTGGCCCCTCCGATTACTTGCACCCGCTCACCCGAAACGGATACGAGACCCAGGTCGCCGAGGAGCTCGCCACCCAGCTCGATGAATTGCGAGACATCGACCTGGTCGACCTCCACCAAGTCCGAGAAACGAGAGCCCTTGCCGGCACCATGAAGGGCCAGCCAATCGAGCAGGCCACCTGCCTCCTACTGGATCTGCCGCCGACCTACGACGCATACCTCCAGACGCTAAGCAAGAGTCTCCGCTACGACGTAAGAAAACTCGACAAAACCCTCTTCAACAGTGGCCAAGCGACGATCGAACCGGTGAGCAAAGACGAGACCGACAGCGGCCTCGAAATCCTTTTCGAGCAACATAAGAAGCGCTGGCGAGCCAGGCAGGGAATCCTGGGCGTCGGGGCTTTCGTAGGACCCGCCAACTCCTTCCATCGCGAGTGGGCACCCATCGCCGCAGAGAACGGCTGGCTCTGGCTCAGCATCCTCAAGCACGAAGGAAACCCAATCGGCGCGATCTACGCCATGGCGATGGGTGAAACCGTGTACTACTACCAGGCCGGCTTCGACCCCGCAATGGGCTCGGTCTCCCCAGGTACCCTCCTGGTAGCCTCAACCATCCGCCGATCGATCGAGGAGGGCAAGGGGCATTTTGATTTTATGCGAGGAGACGAGCCGTACAAGCGGCGCTGGAAGCCGCAACATATACTCAGAAACTTGCGGTTCCTCGCCCCGGCCAATGGTTTGCTGGGCCGCCTTGGCTCACAATGGAATCTGTCGGGCAGCCGTGTCGAGAGCCGCGTGAGAGCGAGGCTCGAGGGCAAGGGCCTGCTTTAAGGAATGAGAGGAACACGTCTTGGCTGAGGGCCGAATGCAAGTTGCCGTGATCATTCCGGCAAAAGATGAGGGCACCCGAATCCTCAACGTGCTCCACGCCGCCTGCGCCTCCATGCTCGCCACCGAGATCATCGTGGTGGACGACGGCAGCACCGACAACACCGCGGAAATCGCCCGGGGAGTGCAGGGCGTGAAGGTCATTCGGCTTGCGAAGAACGTCGGTAAGGGCGGGGCGATGGCGGCGGGGGTGAAGGCGACGAAGGCTCCGATTGTCGCCTTTGTCGACGCCGATCTGGAGGGCCTCGTCGGAGCGCACATCGACCGGATCCTGCTGCCTATCCTCGCTGGTGACTGCGAGATGTGCGTGGGAATCTTCCGGGGCGGGAAGACTTGGAGCGACAGCGCACAAAAGATCGCGCCGTTCTTGAGCGGTCAGAGGGCACTGAAGCGCGAGCTGTTTGAGTCCGTTCAGGGGATTGCGACGATGCGCATGGGCGTCGAGGTGGCTCTGACCGAGGCTGCAAAGAGGCGGAAGGTGAGAGTCATCCGCGTCGCGCTCGTCGGCGTCAGCAACTGCCACAAGGAGCAAAAGCTGGGCGGCTGGAGAGGCACCAAAGAGCGAACGAAGATGTACATGGAAATCGCTCAGACGTACGTCAAAGTCAAGCGGCAAAACAAGCCCAAGCGATCGCGGCCCTTGAGGAAGCCCTGGGTTTAGTGGTTTAAGCGACGGGTGCCGATAGGTGTGTCGGGGAATCCGGAGTTAAACACAAAGCGCACAAAGAGCACCAAGTCCCACAAAGTGCGAGAGCCCTGTGCCGGAGGAGATGCCTCCAGGGATGGAGGCACTACGGGGCGGCAGGTACAATTTGTGATTCGGGGTGCCGTGCCCAAGTGGCCCAAGGGGACGGTCTGCAAAACCGTTATTCGGCGGTTCGAATCCGCCCGGCACCTCCAACCGTCCTTCTCCCTTAGAAATGGCCTCGCGGCAAACGCTTGAGCGACCCGAACGAATC
>JBGGMI010000045.1:0-3408 GCA_041288075.1 Fimbriimonas sp. | reverse complement strand
CCAGCTTCGATATCCTCGTCGCCGCCGGATACCAGCCCGAGGTCGCCTACTTCGAGTGCCTGCACGAGACGAAGCTGATAACCGACCTCATCTACGAGGGCGGCCTCGCCCATATGCACCGCTCGATCAGCGATACCGCGGAGTGGGGCGACTACATCTCCGGACCCGCAATCGTCGGCCCGGCCGCGCGAGAAGCCATGAAGGGAGTCCTCCAACGCATCCAAAGCGGCCGCTTCGCTAAAGAATGGATCGAGGAAAACCGCTCTGGGCTGGCCAGGATGAAAGCCTTTCGTAAAGCCGATCAAGAGCACCTGTCTGAGGCAGTGGGAGCGGACCTGCGCGCTCGAATGACTAAGCAGCCGGAGTAGGCTCGCCGGCCGGAAAATGGATCATCCAACGGTGCGGCTCCCAAAGAGGGCCGAATCCCGCCGACTCATAAACCCGATGGGCATCCCTTGTCGCGAGCACCCATCGCCGCAATCCCTGGTGCTCGGGGTGGGCAAGCGCGAACTGGAGCATTGCTTTCGCGATCCCCTTGCCCCGCTGAGATTCGTCGACATAAACATCGGCAATCCACGCAAAAGTGGCCTTATCGCTGATCACGCGCATGTATCCCACCTGCTCGCCATCGGCAAAGGCGCTCACCACAAGCGAAGTCCCGGCAGCGGCGCGGCGAACCTTCTCCAGGCTAATCCCGGGGCTCCAATAGCTGTTTGTCAGCCATCGATGCACCCGCTCGAAGTCGACACGGTCCAGCCCCTCGACAATCTCGAGACTCATCTCTCGAAAGTATGTCTATTCGAAAACGATTCTGGGGCCGCTCGGACCCAAATCCGCGACCAGCGCGGACACGCTCTTCAAGGCGTTCTTCTCTGCCTCGGCCACGATTCCCTGCGTAAGCGCCGCCTGGCGCACGCGCACTTCCATGCTGTTCACTGCCTTGAGCGCTAAATTGTTGTCTCGCCAAAATACGCCTGGACGAGCGTTGTTCACGCGAGCATCTACCTTGGGTCGATAAACATGTGGCCGCGGCAGCACGAGCACTTTCACCCCGCCCTCATCCCGAACCGAAGCCCTACTCAAGTCCACGCCCGCTTCGACTTCAGCAGTCGCCGAAACGAGGGCCGAATTCTGAGTCGACGCTCGAATCAACGAAGGAGCGCCCGGAACGTAGTTCGTCCAATCCTCAGGCGTTCGCGAGGAGGTCTGCTCGAACACGTGCTGATACGTATATCGAGCGGTATGAAGCTCACCCAGCGCCTGCACCTTCTGTAAAATGAGCGGCATCGGGACGACCTGCTGCTCATCGGCTCGGTTAACTCGGCTCAAGAGGAACATGCCGCATACGAGCGTGACGCCCGCGATACCCGCGGTGCGAAGCGTAAGTTTCACAAGTTGTTCAACGCCAAGTTGCGGCACTTAGTTCGCCTTGGGCCTACCAGCTTTTCCAACCGAAATCACGCGCCCGTCCGCAATCACGAGAACGGAGTCCGTTTTGCACGGCGCGACGGTCGCCGTTCCGGTCAGCTCCCCGAACGCAGGCAAGACCGCGTAGCGATCGCAAAACCAGAAACAGGGCAGCCGCACGCTCTGCCGCGCCTTCCCCTCCAGCGCCACCGAAGGGTGAATATGGCCACTCAACACGTAACCGCCTACTAGCTCCTGCGGATGGTGCGCGCACAGAAAGGGGCCAAGCACGATCGGGTCCGACGACACCACAAGACCCTCCGCCTCCAAGTCGCCACTGCGCGCGTCATGGTTCCCTACTGCCAAGAGCATCTCGACGCCCCGGTGCTTCAGGAGCCAACTCGCAAACCTGTCCCGCATCCCCGCATCCCGCCCCCACTTCGAATGCCAAAGATCGCCGAGCAGCACCACGCGAGAGACATCGAGCGATTCGATCAGGCAGGACAGCTTTGCCAAAGTCGACGCCGTGCTCCCCTCAGGCACCGGGTAGGCAGCCGCCCGAAATGCCGCTCCCTTGCCGAGATGCAGGTCCGCAACGAAGAGCGTCTTCTGAGCGGGCCAATAGAGCGCCTTCTCGGGCAGCGCCAAAAGCTGTTCACCCTCGCACTCCAGGGAGTAAACTCCGCCTGTCACCCAAAGAGTTTACACGTTCTTTGTCTACCTGTTATGAGGAACTCTAACTCCCCTTTCTACCTTTAGACCCAAACCTGACAATACAGCCGTGCTTATCGCGTCTTAGGAGTAATTCATTAGTCGATTTCAATAATGCTGCGCCCGACGCTCCGAGCACGAATCGTTCTCTGGAACGCCTTTATCGTGGGTCTGATCCTGACCCTGCTCGCGTTGGTGTCTTATGAGCGAGTTCGCGGAAACGTCTACAAGTCCATCGACGAGACCCTGGTCGCCCGCTCCGAGCAACTCTACGGACTGAGAGAAGACAAGGGCGCGGCTCAAACGGAGGAAAGCCTCATCCAGCGCGGCTCCGCGACGGTGATGCAGGTTCAAACGAGGCCGCGGCTACTGAGGCTCGACGGTGGTTCCGCTACTCAATATCAGAACGATGAGCTGTGGGACAGGCACGCTTTGAATCAGGTCCTGAAGTCTGCGCGACCCATGTTTTCCGAGTCCGATGCCCCCGAGGGGAGAGTGCGCGTTTACAGCCGGCCGATAAAGGACGCAACCGGCAATGTTCGCTTCGTTTCCCAGCACATCTATTTGCTCAATGAGGCCGACGCAGCGCTCGCCGGGGTTCGCGATAGCTTTTTAGCTGTGGCTCCGTTGGCCCTGCTTGCGATCGTCTTAGGGGCTGTAGTGCTTGCCGCCCGAGTGGCGACTCCCCTGGCCAAGATGGCCTCCGTGGCCAATTCTCTCTCCGCACAGGACCTCAACCGCCGTCTCTACGCCGAGAGCCAGGACGAAGTGGGCGCGCTTGCGAAAGCCTTCAACAACCTCCTCGATCGGCTCCACGATGCGTTCGAGAAGCAGGGACGTGTCATCGAAAGCCAGCGCAACTTCATCGCCGATGCCTCTCACGAGTTGCGGGCGCCACTCGAATCAATAAAGGCCAGCGCGGAGTCCGGCTTATCTAGGCCTGCTGAGGCTCACACGAGTCTGGAGCAGATTCGAAAGGCCACCGGAGATACCGACGAGCTGGTGAGCCAAATGCTTTCGCTCGCGAGAGCCGATGCCCGTATGGGCGATTACAAAACCACGGTCGACGTCTTCGAGATCCTCCTCGAGGCTTATGAGCGATGGGAGCCAATTTTCGGCGAACGACTCACGCTTGAAGCATCCAGAAAGCTGCCGGCGGTCATGGGAGACGAACGGCAGATCAAGGAAGTTATCGAAAACCTGCTCCAAAACTGCCTCCGCTACGCACCTCATGCGTCGGTCCGAATCGCCGCCGAGGAAGCTGGCGACGAAGTCCTGGTCGCCGTCTCA
>JBGGMI010000044.1:0-19139 GCA_041288075.1 Fimbriimonas sp. | reverse complement strand
CTTTCGGAGATTCTCCAGCAGAAGGGGATCGAGGTGCATGTGGTCACGAAGTGCACGCCGAATGCTCCGGATGAGGAAGTCGAGGCGAGCGGGGTTCATGTGCACCGGGTGCATTTGGCAGCGGAGCCTCACGACTTTCTTCATGAGATCCAGTTGTTGAATCAGGCGACGGATTTGCGGGTTCGGCAGTTGTTGGAGGACTGGCGGCCGGGTGGGCAGCCCACGATCTTTCATGCGCACGATTGGCTGAGCCTCGATGCGGCTCGGGAGCTGAAGTATGAGTACAAGCTGCCGATCGTGGCGACGATCCATGCGACAGAGTCGGGGCGGCATGGGGGCATCTTTACGGATACCTCGAAGTTCATTCACGAGCAGGAGTATTGGCTGACTTACGAGGCCTGGCGGATCATCGTGTGTTCAGAGTTTATGCGTGGGGAGGCTTCGCGGCTCTTCAACGCGCCTTCGGACAAGATCGACGTGATCTACAACGGGGTGAAGGCGGAGCGGTTCGAGTTCGAGTGGAGCGAGGCGGAGCGGCTGGCGCATCGGGCGAAGCTTGCGTTGCCGAAAGAGAAGATCGTGATGTTTGTGGGGCGGTTTGTGCGGGAGAAGGGGATTCAGGTCTTGCTGAATGCGGCTTCTGCGATTCTGGCCCAGGAGCCGGATACGAAGTTTTTGATCGTGGGCGGCGGGCACAAGGAGCGGTACGAGCGGTTCGTGGAGTGGATGGGGCTTCGGGACAAGGTGCTGTTTACGGGCTTCATGGCGAACCGGTCGTTGCACCAGCTTTATCGGGTGGCGGACGTTGCGGTGTTCCCTTCCCTGTATGAGCCTTTTGGGATCGTGGCTTTGGAGGGGATGGCGGCGGGAGCTCCGGTGGTGACTTCGGACGCCGGCGGACTGCAGGAGGTTGTGCAGCATGACGCTACGGGGACCTTGAGTTTTGTGGGTGATCCGAAGTCGCTGGCCTGGGCGGTCTTGCGGGTGCTGCGCGATCCTGTGCGCGCGGCGAAGTTGGCGGAGGCGGCGAAGGTTCGGTTGAAGACCGATTTTGCCTGGCCGCGGATTGCTGACCAGACGATTGCGGTGTATGACCGGGTTTGGGCTGAGTTTCTTTCCAGCTACTGGGTAGAGGGGACGGTTTGGCCGGTTTCTCCGGGAGCGGAGCAGAGAGCGGCGGAGCTGCAGCTTACTGAGAAGGCAAAGAGCGGGGTTCCGCTGGAGAAGCCGCGGCCTCGTCTTACGATGGATGTGAGGCCGGCGAGCGAGGTGCTGATCGAGCAGGAAGAGGAAGAGTTGGCGTTGTAGTTCTCTTGCAACCTTTGCTAAAGAAACAGGCGGTCCGCTATTTGCGGACCGCCTATTCGTTTGCTTGCGGACGCTGGCTTTAGACGCCGTAGTCGTCGAGCATTTGGCCCTTGGCGAGCGTTACGACCGCTTTTCGTCGTGCACTCGTGTAGCCCGTATGTCTTCCGCGCCGCTTTTTCTTCACCGGAACGTTTATCGTGTGGACGTTCGTGACTTTGATCTTCTGGTCGGCTTTTCGGCCTTCGTTGTAGATCGACTCGATCGCCTGCTTGATCTCGATCTTGTTCACGCCGGGAGCCACGATGAACGTGTATTTCCGGACCAGATCTTCCTCGGTCGGGCGGGCGTCGCCTGGCTTTTTGCCGGCCGCCTTGGCTGCGTTCTGGGCGCGCTTGAGAGCGGCTCCCTCGTCACCGTAGGACAAGCCCACCGATTTCTCAGTGATGTGCGGCTGGATGATTACTTCGTGTGCGTTTTTCACTGGCCCCAGACCTCCTCGATCCTGGTCATCGCGTCGGCGACGATGAGGACCTTATGTGCCACCAGGACGTCGCGAGCGGAGAATGCTTCTTGCTTTGCGCCGGGCTCCTTGGAAGGGGCCGTCTTCACGACCACATTCGACAGGTTGCGGAACGACTTGAGCGTTACCGGATCGTACGTTGGCAAGATGATGAGCAGACGACGCTGATTCTTGAAGCCCAGGGCTTCGAGCATCGTGAGCGCGTCCTTTGTTCGTGGCTCGGCGAAGACGATTGAATCCACGAGGCTGACGTTGCCGGCTTCAATCTGGGTGCTGAGGGCTCCCAGGATCGCGGCTCGTCGCTCCTTGCGGTTCACTTTCTTCTCGTAGTCGCGAGGGGCGACTGCGAAGGCCATTCCGCCGTGTGCATAGTGAGGAGCACGGATGGTTCCCTGTCGGGCGTTACCGGTCTTCTTCTGCTTGTAAGGCTTGCGGCCGCCGCCTCGAACTTCCGCTCGAGTCTTGGCTTTCTGCGTGCCCTGGCGGGAGTTTGCTTCCTCGGCCACGATGGCGCGATGCAAGCTCACCGGCTGGACGGGAGCAGAAGCAATCGCGTCGCTAATTTTCTGTTTGCCGACTTTCTTGCCGGACTTGTCTTTGATTTCGAGCTCTGCCATCGCTTACCTCGCCGCCTTTTTGATAATCACTTCGGCGCCGTTGTGTCCCGGAACGCTGCCGTCGATCAGGAGCAGGTTGCGCTCCACATCGACACCAACGATCTTGAGGCCAGGCTGGGTGACGGTCATATCGCCCATGTGGCCCGGCTTGCGGGTGCCTTTAAAAACGCGCTGAGGACCCGTTGCACCGCTCGAAAGCGGACGTCGGTGGGTCATGTAGCCGTGGGTCATGTGCTGTCCCTTAAAGTGGTATCGCTTGACGCCACCCTGGAAGCCCTTACCCTTGCTGGTGCCGGTCACGGTCACCTTCTCGCCTTCGGCGAAGATGTCGACTCCGATCTCCTGGCCAAGGCTGAGGCCATCGATCGAGTCTACGCGGAACTCCTTCAATCGCTTGAGGTTCTTCCCGACTCCCGACTTCTTTAGGTGGCCGTACTTGGGGAAAGTGAGCCTGCTCTCTTTCGCTTCGCCATAGCCAACCTGAACGGCCGTATAGCCGTCGGTTTCTTCGTTCTTCAACTGGGTCACAAAAACCGGTCCGGCTTGCACAACCGTCACCGGCACCATCTTTCCGTCTTCACGGAAGATGTGCGTCATTCCAACTTTGGTGCCTAAAATTCCTGGCAGCATGCATTCTCCTTCCCCTTCGGGGGGAGGCGGTAGGCGTTGGGCCTTAGGCGTTAGGTAAAGACCTAACACCGAACGCCAAACGCCAAACGCCGTTTCCTCGCCTCAGCTTCCCCGCCACAAACGCTTTCTGCCGCCGTTGCCCCATTGGGGTCGGCAGCGTTCGGACTAAACGAAGCCGCACGCGAACGTTCCTTTCATATGAAGGGAACCTGAAGACTATACCCGAAGCGGCTACGGTGTGATCGTCAGGATCATTGTCTGGGTTGTGCCGCCCTTCACAATCGTGATTTTCGCGTTCTTGCTGGAAGCCACCGTGCTGGTGGTGATGTTGAATGTTCCGATCTTGTTTCCGTTGGTGATGGTGATCGACCTCGGCACTTGGGCAGACGCAGACGAGCTGCTGATCGGGATTACCGTATCTCCCACAGATGGCTTAAAGAGCGTTACCGTGCCGACCGCCGTCACCCCTCCAACCACCGTTTTGTATTGAGGAGTGAAGCGGTAATAAGGCTGGATGCGGACAGTCTGCGCCATTGACTGGTCTGCGAATGGGGAAAGCGCCAGATAAACCGTTTCCCGGCCGGGTGCGGAGGCAAGCACCGGCATGTAGACCGCGCCATACGTCTGGCCAGTGGTGTACCCATTCGGCACGGAGGCGTGGGCCACGTAATCGGGGAGGTTGCTGAAAACGTCAAGATCTCCGAAACCCTCCGTAGGAACCTGGCTGCTCAACAGCACCTTTGCCAAGATCAAGTCACCGCCCGTCACATTGAGTGGAGAAAGTGAAATGCCCGTCACGGTCGGCCCCAGCACGTTGAACGTGCCATCCATGAAGTAGTGGTCGAAGGTGGTCGCCGTCACCTGAAGGTGCGCGGCAAATTGCTGAGTAGCCGTTAAGTCACTTGTGATAGTGAATGGAAGGCTCGACGTGCTTCCTTGCAAGACCTTCAACGTCGGCTGAACGGTCACGCCGTCAGGTGCCTCGACGAGCCTTAGTTTCAGGATTACATCCTTATGCATGGGAGCTTCAAAGATGGGAACGTATCCCTTGAGCGTTTTGCCGATAATGATTGAAGGGCTGTTAAAGACCAGTGCTTGACGGATGAACTGATCGATGATGAGATGCTTTTCGACGGCACCATGGCTGACCGTGGTGACCTTCAGGATCGTTGCGTCTTGGTTGCCAAGCGGTGCCTTGTATCCAAGAATGTTGAAAGTTACGACCTGAGTGCCTGTGTTAGCTACTTGAGTCACTGTGGTCGCGTAGGTTCCGGGTGCGCTCGGGTTCTCTAGCCGGACAATGTTGTTTGTGGATTTGACGGTGATCGTGTCCCCATTCGTATCCCCAAGATCGACGGTCAGCGTGTTCGTATTCCCAACGCCTCCAGCCATTTCGGGTCGTCCAAGAGTGGCCGTCAGGCCGGAGACCGGCTTCATCCATCCAACCGAAGTGGAGAGGGCGAGCAAGCAGCATGAGCCGGTGGCCAGAGAAAGAATCAATCCTTTTATATTCATGAGTGAGCCTGATGTGACCAAGCAACGCGCACTCCTGGCCACTGCGACTATAACACTACTTTCGCAAGGACAGGTGAAGTTCAAGTTTTTGTTTCAGGCAAAAGATTGGCCTCGCTGCTGAAGCCTTTGGGACAACACTCCTGAGAAAGGGAGGGAGAAGGGCCGGGTTCTTGCTGGCAATCAGCTCGAGACCCGAGTTTAGTAGCGGCGTTCAAAATTTGCGAACGCTTGTTCGAGGCGGAGTTGGACGCGCATTTTCTCGGATGCGTCAAGCAGGCGCTGGACGGCGGGGTTCGGCTTCCAGGTTGGTTTTGTAGCGTCCTTCAATGGCCCCAGGATCCGAGCGTAATTGTGCGACTCGTAGAGAGAGCGGCCGGAAAGGAAGGAGTATTCGATGGAATTGCGGGCCATTTCCTTCAGGTCCAGATAGCTCAAGTCCTGCTCTCGGACTCCGCGAATCCACTCTTGAGTCATGGTGCTTCGGCTGACGCCTTCGTCGTCGGTGTTGAGAAAGACCGGAATGCCTGCTCGACGGTAGAGCTTCAGCGGGTGTTGGGGTCCGGATACCCCCAAGATCGAGGCGTTGCTCGAGAGGCAGATTTCGACGGCGATTCCATCTCGGCGCATATTGGCGAAAAGACCATCCAGATCGTTTTCCCAGGCTATCGAGACCCCGTGGCCGATTCTTTTCGCATGGCCGATGTCGATGGTCTTGCGAATGCGATCGCGCATAACCTCGGGAGGAGAGATGGCGGACGTTAGCTCGCCGCCGTGAAGCGTCAAGTTCGGTTTGCCCAGGCTCTTCCAAAGGAAATCGATCATCCGCATCTGAGATTCGAACTGGGTGCGCGAGAGCGGATGATCTTCCGGCGCGACCATGTTCATGGCGACCACCCTCGGCTCGTTCGCGGCCAAGTAAATTCCGAGCGCAGCGTTGGCGAAGAAGGAATCGGGGCCAGCCAATCGGTTGATCGAATGAATCCAACGAATGGTGATCGGCTCCTCAGGGCCGGTCAGCGATCTCTGTCCAATGAGCGCTCCAATCGCTTCCCGCTTGTCCAGGTTGATCCTCGTCGCGGCTAGAACGACCGACAATTTTGGCTTGAGTGTTTCGAGGGCGGCGGCCATGTCTGCACTCGAAGGAAGCTCCTTCATGTACGCGGCAAAGGCATCGTCAGGAGCCGGACTTGCCATCAGCTCCATGTACTGGAGGTTCTGAAGCTTGGCTCTGCCGATAGCTTCGGCAAGGATCTGCTCCTCCGTCATTGCATCGAGCGCTCCGCCAAAGATGCCGAAGGTGTCGAAGAAGTGATCGTGCCCCGATTGGCCGCCGCCTCTCCAGCCTCTCATGCTAGCGGCGTTCAGGAACTGATAAAGGAGGCGGTTGTCAGAAAGAAGGCGAATCGCTGGGACCTTCGTTGAATCGGCTCCGAAGCGCGAGGTTGCGGGATCAAAGAAGAGGCCCTTTGCGATAGCAGCGTCCAGCATTGAATCGCTGTAGATGGCACCGGAGACATGATTGTGCAAGTCGCCGCCCTTAGGCATGCGGCTGAAGAATGCCATCAGCTCGGGGTCTGTGCGCTTGGCTGCCTCGAAAGCGCGGATGGCACCGCGCTCGTCGGCAACGGCGGTGGCGGCGAGGGCAATCGCGAGCAGTAAAACTTTCGCCTTCATGAACCCGTGAAGACGAATGGGGCCACCTTAAAGGTGCGGGGGCTTGGAGCACGCATGGAACACATTTGCGTTCCATCGTGGCACTTTTCACATGGCTGCGATGCGACGACGGAAAGACCCGAATTGCGGCAAAAAAGTCAAAAGTTGCTCCTGATTCCGCAAAACCTGCTGTACAATAAACACCAAGACCCCTCGCACCCCCGACGAGGCTTCGTGTGTCAGGAGCACCCCACATGAGCGCAGTCGCGTTACCGCCAACACCAAGAACATCTGGAGCCAGGCCCCCCTTCCTGCCCCCCATCCACACCGCATTCGATCCTGGTGAGGAGGGCAACCGGGAGCCGTATTACAAGCTTATCGCCGAGAGCGTGCGACAGCTTATGAAGGCCATCAAGGGCGCGGACCTTGAAAGCCTGCCTTTACTCAGGCAGCTGATCGACCAGCGCAAGAAGCTGATCGAGTCGGAACTTAGCCTGGAGCGTATGATGCAGCCGGAGCAGCCGTTGCCTCCCTTGCTGATGAATATGTACGCGCTCGAGTTTCTGGGCGTCGAGGACGAGCCCATCCGGACCTACACCCGCCTGCTCGACAACTTGGACGAGGCCGCTCGCAAGATCGATCGTATGTTGTACGAGCTAAATGATGACTCTCCTGCGTCTCTAAACTAGATGCAGGAGCCAGAGTCAGACGAGAAAGCCTTAAAGGCCGAATTGGCCCGTCTGCGCGTCAAGCGGTCTGAGACCAAGGATAAAGATATCCGCGCGGCTCTCGATGTGCGCATCGGCCAAATCGAGGCCGAGATCCGGCCCATCGAGAAGCCTCCTGAAGAGGAGGAGATCGAGATTCCGACGGAGCCCCCAACCGCGCAGCAATTGGCGCAGGCGGAGCAACTCGTGCGCGAAGCTCGCGTCGAGAAGATCCGAGGCAATACGCGGGGAGCGACGGACCTCCTGAAGAAAGCGAGTGAAGTGGCGCCCGGAGCGCCGGCCGTGCTCGAAGTGCTTGGCGATGACTTGGTCGAGCGGAAGCAGCTCGATCAGGCCAAAAAGGCTTATAAGCAAGCTTGGAAGCTAGACCCCAAGAATGTCGGCTTGGAGCGGAAGTATGCGACGGTTGTCGTTCAGATGGACGCCATGGGGAGCATCGACGATCAGCTTCGAATGAATCTGAGCGATAGTCCGTTTTCGGAAGCTGAGGCTCGGGCGAGCTCGACGGCCGCGATCTTCTTGTCGGCGCTGCTGCCTGGATTGGGGCACGTCGTTCTTGGTCGGCAAGTCGGATTCCTGATCCTAGGAGCCTGGGTGCTGTGCGGCATTTGGCTGACGGTCATGCGCAAAGACTTGGCTGGTTTACTCGCTTTTGCGACCGGTGGTCACACCTCGCCCAACCTGGCCGTGCTCCTTCCCGTCATGTTGATGGCTGGAATCTATCTGGGCACCCTCGCCAGCTTGAAGTCGGCTAAGAAGGCCCACAAGCGGAAACCACCAGACCGGCCGCAGCCGCCCGTCGATCTTCCATTCGAATAGTGCCCGTAAAATGCAGCAATGGCCAACCGCACCACCGAGGAAGTTCGCGATCAGTATCACCATGATGGCTTCACCATCCTCCGCGGGCTGATTCCCGCTTCCCTGCTCGCCGACCTTCGACGTGAGACTGATAAAGCGCGGGAGATCGCACGAGCGAAGCATGGCCCCCAGACCCAGCGCTTGCAGCCGGTTTATGCCCACGATGAGCTAAACCATCAGTCCTTTCGAGACTTTTTGAATCTGCCAGAGCTTCAGCGCACGGTTGAGGAAGTGTTGAGCAGCGAGCACCGGCAGAGCGACATTATGGGAGTGCTCCTTGAGCCTGCTTCACAGCCATGGGCGATGAACTGGCATCGGGACTGGGTGCATCACATGCCTGAGACGGAGTCGCTCGGGTTCTGGGAGGCGATGAAGAACCCGCTGATGTTTAATCAGCTCAATGCCGCGCTGTACGACGACCATTCGCTCTGGGTGGTGCCGGGAAGCCACAACCGGGAGGATACGGACGAAGAGCGCAGTGCTTATGGGGCCATTCCTGCTCCCGAGCCTCAACTAGACGGGGTGACTTCACCAGAGGAGCGTGAGTTGATTTGCAGCAGCTATGTCCGGCGGATGCCTGGGGCGCAGCAGGTCTCCCTACTTGCAGGCGACTGTGCTTTCTATCGTGCCTGCCAGTGGCACGTCGGCTCATACATCCCCTACACCAAGCGAGCAACCCTGCACGATGGCTTCTACGGCCCCGACGATCTGGCCTGGCAAGCAAAAGCCCGTGGTTAGCGCGACGTGGTGTACGACCAGGTGTCCGTGGTTTCGTAAACGCCCGGTGACTTGCGGCCCTTGAACTCGATGGTTGCCTTCTTTCCTTCGATCGTCACCAGGAGATAACCGTAGGTGTTGTCGATGTGCTTCACGCGCTCGAGCTTCCAGTCGGTGTTCTTGCCGCGGTAGACGCCTTCTTTATAGAACGGCGCGCCTGAGGTTCCGGCAACGTATTGGTGCATCTCCGGCCCGCGATTGGGGCCGTTCCGCACGACCTTCATGTGATCGTAGAGGTGGTCGTGGCCGCAGAAGAACGCCCTTGAGCCGGCATCGATGAGGCTCTGCCAGAAGACGTCCCGCTTCTCGGGATGAGCGTCCATCGTATCCGTGTGCGAGCCGTCCATGAACGCCGGCTCGTGGCCCATGCTGAAGACGAAGGGCTTGGGGTTCTCTTTGAGCGTCTTATCGAACCAACCCTGATCGATTGTTTCGGCGAGCATCTGATACTGATCGAGGCCGACAAAGAGGACGTCACCTTTTGTGTAGAACCAGGAGAGGTTTTTCTCGCTGGCGGGTCCGTTTTGCGGAAGGGAGTGCGGGCCGGAGAAGACCTTGTTCCAGATGCGCTCGGATTCGACGGCACCGGCTTCATGGTTGCCTCGGCAGGGGAGGACCTTGATGTGCCGGTTGTACAGCGGCTGCATGATGCCTCGCCAAACCAGCAGTTGCCGTTCGAACGTGGCGGGGTCCTTTGAGTAGCCGTAGACGAGGTCGCCCGTCCATGCCAGGAATCTTGCGTTTTCACGAATCGTGGCTTCGGCGATTTCCTTGGTGATGACGTAATTGACGCCACCCCGATCTTCCGGCCGTTTGGACGCCGGTCCTGCGGCGCGGCCGTCGCCTCCGACGACGAAGCACCATTTCTGGGCAGTTGGCGGGTTGAGGGCGAGGGCGGCAGCGAGCAGAACCAGGGGCATGGGTTAGTGGCCCTTCTCGGGGAACATGCCGGAGTAGACGTTGTCGTAGACTTCGCTGGCTTCGGGGAAGGGTGAGGCGTCGGCTTCTTCGTAGATCCTTTCGACCTCGGCCAGGATCTCTTCCTCGATCGCTTCCATCTTCTCGCGATTCATGATGTTGCTCTCTTCCAGGAAGCGCTCGAGGCGGGCAAGGGGATCCCGCTTCATGGCTTCGGCTTCTTCTTCGCGAGTTCGGTAGAGCTGGCGGTCGTTATCGGCGGCTCCGTGGCCGGCGTAGCGGTAGCACATGGCTTCGACGAAATAGGGTTTGCGCTCTTTTCGGACGTAGTCGATGATCCGCTCGGCGTCTTTCTTGGCTTGCACGACATCCATGGCGTCGACCCTTTCGCTCTTAATGCCGAAGGGTTCGCCTCGTTTCCAGAGTTCGGTGTCGGCGGCGTGGTATTCGAGGCGGGTGCCCATCGCGAACTCGTTGTTCTCGATGATGAAGATGATGGGGAGGTCCCAGAGGCCGACCATGTTGAGAGTCTCGAAGACGACGCCCTGGTTAGCGGCTCCGTCTCCCAGGAAACAGATAGTGACCCGGTCGTCTCCACGGTATTTGGAGGCGAAAGCGAGGCCGGCACCGAGCGGGATGTGTCCGCCTACGATTCCCCATCCGCCGTAGAGGCCGTTGGCAGGATCGTAGATGTGCATCGACCCGCCCTTGCCGCGGCAGGTACCTGCCTGACGACCCATGATCTCGGCCATTACGGAAACGGGGTCCGTGCCTAGGAGCAGGGCGTGGGCGTGGTCGCGGTATGCGGTGATAACGTAGTCGTGGCCTTTCTGCAGGGAATCGAGCCAGCCTACGGCAAGGGCTTCCATGCCGATGTAGACGTGCATGTAGCCGCCGGCTTTGCCGGTGCGGTAGGCGACGTTGCACTTCTCCTCGAAGTGGCGGATGTAGAGCATTTCTCGATAGAACTGCTCGAGCTGTGCGGATGAGTACGGTAGCTTCTTCTCGGCTTGTTTGGCCACGATTATTTCCTCGCTGCCGCCCTCCTCCGCTGCGCCGTTGAAGCTGTTGGGCGAAAGCTCAGCATACCTGCGGGGGCCTGATGGTTGAGGGGATGAAGGGGTGACGGGGGTGAATGGGGTGAGGGAAGCGGAAGTGATTCTATAGTTTTGAGGCTACTAGGCGGAGGTCGGAGATCAGGCCCTCTAGGGCTTCCTCTCTTGCTCGCCTGTCAGGCACGCGGAGGACGGCTGATGGGTGGAGGGTGGGTATGAGGAATTCGGCGAGATCGCTTTCGATGAACTTGCCCCTATTTTGGGTGAGCTTGAATTTGGGGCCGAGTATTGCCTGTGCAGCGGTGGCGCCAAGGAGGACGAGGGCTTTGGGCTTGACGATCTCCAGCTCGGCTTCGAGCCAGGGGTGGCATGCCTGGATTTCGCCTCGGTTGGGCTTTTGATGGAGCCGTCGCTCTCCCTTCGGGACCCACTTGAAGTGCTTGACGGCGTTGGTCAGGTAGACCTCTTCTCTCTTCAGGCCGGCTGCCTCCAGCGCTTCGTCGAGGATTCTTCCCGCAGGTCCGACGAAGGGGTGGCCGGCGAGATCTTCTTTGTCCCCGGGCTGCTCGCCGACGAGCATGAGATTGGCAGGCGTCGGGCCCTCGCCGAAGACGGTTTGGGTTCCGATGCGCCAGAGGTGGCAGGCCTGGCATCCTTTCGCGGCCCGGACGGTCTTGGCGTAGGTGGGGTTTGGCGGGACGAGCGGGGCTGCCGATCCGTAGTATGGTTCGTCGAGCACAGGTTTTGGACAGTTCTCGCCGCCTCTGGTTCAGGCGTATTGCGTGGCTGTTTCGCGGACCATTCTGACGAACGCTCTGGCGATGTCCGGCTGGAACTGCTTGCCCGCGTTCTTCTCGATCTCGGCGAGAGCGACATCGATCGGCAATGCCTTTCTGTACGGACGGTTGCTGGTCATGGCATCGAAGGTGTCGGCCACTGCCAAGTAACGCGCCATCATTGGGATTTGCTCCCCTTGAAGACCGTCTGGATAGCCCTTGCCGTCCCATCGCTCGTGGTGGCTGCGCACGCCGGGTAGTAGGACAGCGAGCTGCGGGACCTTGCCCACGATGAGCTCGCCGAGGACCGGATGCGTCTCCATGACGTTGCGTTCTTCCTCGGTGAGGGCATCGTTCTTCGAGAGAATCGCGTCCGGGACGCCAATTTTGCCGACGTCGTGTAGCGTGCCTGCTCGATAGACCAGCTCCACGAAGCCGGGAGAGCAGTTGGTGAACTCGGCAAGGTCGCGGACGAAGTCAGCAACGCGCTCGGAGTGGCCCTTCGTGTACTGATCCTTCGCGTCGACGGCCGCAGCAAGTGCCTGCACGGTCGCGAGGCTTCCATCGGCGAGATACTGTTGAAGGAGCTGGCTGTTGCCCGGGGTCTCGGCCGAGAGGTCGCTCTCGAAGCGACTGATGCGATTGCGGCCAAGCTGCTTGGCGCGGCTGAGGCCCAGCTCGGTGGAGAGGATTAGCGCTTCGTCGTTCGGAACCTTGGGGTCGAGCTCGGAGACTCCGATGGAGGTCGTGATGAGCTCTTTCGAGACGGACGCCGCCTTCTTGATCGTCTTGGCGACTTCTTCCGCATCGGAAACCGTGTATCGGGGCAGCAACACCGCGAACTGGTCGCCCGAGTACCGGGCGAGGATGGCAACGCCTGGAGCGGCAGCACGGATGAGGCTCGCATATCCTTTGAGCTGCTCGTCGCCGGCTGCGTGGCCGTGGGTGACGTTGTGATCGTGGAAATGGTCGAGGTCGACGAGGACGAGCGCAAGGGGAAGGCCCGCTTCTTTTGCGGTGGCAACTTCACTGCGCATGCGCTCTTGGAAGGAGCGGTGGTTGAGGAGGCCGGTCAGCGGATCGGTATCGATCATGCCTAGGAGAAGCTTGTGATTTTCCTCGACTGCGGTAACCATGTCGTTGAAGACCATCTGGAGGACCGCGACTTCGTCCCTGCGCTTGCCGATCTCAAACGGGATCGGCGTGTCGCCTTTGCGCATTGCGATGGCGGCTTTGACGACGTCGTCTAGTGGCTTCACAAGGCCTTTGGCGAACCGGTCCCCGATGATCAAGCCCACAACCATGGCACCTACGAGGATCAGCAGGAAAAGCATGAACATGTCGCGATACGGTCCGATCATGCGGTCGTAATCGCGTAGAGCTACGAAACCCAACTGCTGCTGTGAGTCTGCACCAGGCAACTTATCGTAAAGACCCAAAAATTCCTTGTTCTTCGACAACAAACGTTGGGGGCCCGAAGAAACTCCGAACGGACCATCGAATGGCCGAGAGGATGCCAGCACTTGGTCGCCTTTGAGGAAAGCAACCTCCGAATCGTCGGCGAAGCGCAGCGTCTTCGCGATGTCGTTTGAAATAGTGCGAACGCCGACCAGCACCCCGAGCAGTTCGGTGCCGCCTGGCGAAGAAACGGGTGTCGCCACGAGCATCACCAGTTTGCCTTCGCGGGCGATCACGCCTGACCAGTCCTCCCCCTTCAGTCCGCTCGCGAGCAATGGATGGCCCTTGAGGCTGCCCATTTCCTTTGGCCATTGCGGCGCAACTCCAAAGTAGGAGCCATCGAGATCCAAAAACGCCATCGCCTCGATGGTGCTCTCTGTCGTATAGAACTCAAGCCGATCTTCAACCGTTTTGACATTTTCCGTATACGCAGTGTTTTTGATGGCGGGGCTGTTCGCAACGAGGTGGACCTGGCCCTGAAGGAAGCGCTGGCTCTCAGAGAAGTAGCGGGTCAGGATGTTGCTGGTCTCGAGAGCATTTTCTCGCACCCGCCGATCGGCTTCCTGTTTCGAGAGCATCTGAAAGGCGAGAATGCTGCTGCCCCCGACGGCAACGAGGATAGCAATGATCAGGAGTCGCATTCGCGAACGCAGAGTTCCTTTCAATTCCTTCTCCTTGCCAGCGAGAGATTCAGGGTTGATCCCGCTGAGATAATCCGGTCTTCCTTGGAAGTCTGCTTGCTCTCATGCCACCCGTGCACAACGTATTTTCCGGCTGGAACATCCTTTATCATGAAGCGTCCGTTTTTGTCGGCAACTGCATAGTAAGGGGTGTCGACGACCATGATAAAGGCTCCCATTTCAGAGTGCATGTTGCATTGAAGGACGACCAGACCTTCTTTGTCGAAAACTACATTTCTTGAGGCTCCCCGCCCGTACGCCTTGAGGTCTAGAATCTTTGCGTTGTAGTCGGCAAAGACGTTGTGCATTACGGTGTCGTTGTTCGGGAAATCAACTCTGGTGCCTACAGGAACAACTGCTACGTGAGGGATGAACGTTCGGTCTCGCTGGTCGATCATCGCCTTCGCCAGCGGCTTCCCCTTCGCATTGCCCTCAAGCCAAACCGCCGCAAGTCCGCCCGGCCTTCCGTTGGCGAGCTTGACTTGCCCCTCGACATCGATAGCCTGCGGGGTGGGTGCGAGAGCTAGGGTGAGGGCGAGAGCGATCATGTCTTAAATCGAAACGCTAACATCGTTTGCAACGACCATCCCAGCAGTGTCCCGCCATAACCCGGAGGCGGCGCATAGCCGCTCTGAGCCTTCTGCTCGAGCACGCCGAACTTCGGCGTCCATCCATAGTTCAGGGTGAACGCTAATTGGGGGATTGGCACATACCGCATACCGGCCGTCATGAGGCGCGTGCTGGTGACTCCCATCGCGTACTCCTCTAGACGTACGCCGACTTGCGTGCGATGGTTTCCCGGCAACCTGTAGGTGAGATCGGCATAATAGCCCTTCGACGTTAGACCTGAACCTCTGCTGCCTAGAACTTCTGCTCTAAGTTGCACACGTTTTGCTATCCTGCGAAAATCCAGGCCAAAAACCTCGCCCCCCGGGCCGAACGTGCCTTTGTCCACTTTTGCCACATTTAGTCCAAGCTGCCCATCGCCAATGGGAGCTTGAAGGCGGGCCTGGATCGCGTTCGCACGGCCGGGCAGAAACTGCCGATCGCTTAGCTGGCTATCTCCGACTTGCAGGGCGAGTTCCCACCCATCACGATAAAAATGCGTTTCACCTCCGCTGGTGAAGTTCAACAGACTGTATTGATCGAGAACCGGCAGGGATCGGATCATTGGATTTCTGGACATGACATTGTAAAACAGGTCCGTCCATTTCCCAAAACCAAAGATGCTTCGGAGCCGGCCCGCCTTCGTTACAGAGGCGGTGTTCTCATACTGCAGATACGTCTCGTCGAGAAGATTTCGATCTCGTAGCTGAAAATTGGTGATGGTGGCCGACCAGTTGTCATCCACTCGCGCCTTGATCTCAAACCAATCACCCCGGTGCACGAGCCCCCTGAACTGCGGAGTGGCAATGAAGTAAATCTCGGTGATCAGGTCTACCGAGCGCAGAGGATACTTTTCCTCCGCTGCCGACACCTGGACGGTCATCAAGAGGAGAGCTAAAGTGGCGGGCAGAGTGCCTCTTGATCGATTCATAAACAGGATCCTCTCGTCCACCCCGAGTCTCGGCCTTTGCCGCAGACGCGTTGCGCCCTCAATCTTTTTAACCTATTCGCAGCGAAAAAGGGTAATGGTTGCGGTTTGTTCGTGGAAAGCGGCATATTGTCGGCATCATTCTTATCGGTTGACGGGTGAATTATTCATATGCTTGCAACGATTGCAACCGCCTTTCTGTTGACATTGCCTCAAGAGCGGGCTGTGTCGTTCAGCTATCGTCCAACGCTGAAGGTCGAGACCATCCACGTCGTCGGCCAATTCAACAACTGGGACAAAACCACCCATCCGCTTCAGCTCGATCCCGATGGCAAGACTTGGAAGGGCAAGTTTATGATCGCGCCCGGCGTCTATCAATATCTGTTCGTCGAGAATGGAAACAAGTGGCTCCCAGATCCCAACGCACCACGAGCGGGCGACGCGAACGGCAATACAAACAGCCTGTTGATCGTCGAGCCGATCGATTACGATCGTTTTCCACGTAAGGCCGGGGATGGCCTGATCACCGAATCGGCCCTACTCCACAGGCCGGACCGGAGGGATACCGTGCGACTCGATAGCGGGCGCTTTGCGGTCTGGCTCCGCACGCGCGCGGGAGATATCGAGCTTATAGAGATCGTTTCGGACCAGGCACCAGTTCCGATGACGAAGGAGCGGTCGGACGAGCTTTACGACTATTGGCGTGGTGAGATGCCCGGCCTGCAGCCATACACCTTCAGGATCGTGGACGGCTCTCGCTCCTATTCCTATCCAAAGAATGGAGAACGTTTCAAGCAAGACGCATCCTCGTACCCGCTGCCCAAGCCTCCGGCGTGGGTTCAGGACGCAATCTTCTATCAAATCTTTCCCGACCGCTTCAAGAACGGAACGCCCGCGAACGATCCGAAGGACGTCGCGCCATGGGGAGCAAAGCCTACTGGCAGAAACTGGATGGGAGGCGACCTGCAAGGGATTCGCGATGGCATGCCACATCTGCTGGAGCTCGGCATCACCGCGCTTTATCTCAATCCGGTGTTCGTCTCACCTAGCAATCATGGCTATGACACCTTCGATTACGAGACGGTGAATCCGAGATTAGGCTCCAACGAGGACCTCAGAGCCCTGGTCGATGCCGCGCATGGGCGCGGATGGAAGGTGATGCTGGACGGGGTGTTCAACCACAGCGGAATCGAGTTTCCTCCCTTCAAGGACTTGCGCGAAAAAGGCGCGGACTCAAAGTTCAAGGACTGGTTCCACGTCAAGAAGCTGCCACTAGAAGTGCGGGACGGGCAGCAGACATACGGCACTTTTGCCGGTGTGACTTCGATGCCGAAGCTCAACACCGATAACCCAGAGGTTAGGGCGTTTGTCAACCGCATCGGCACCAAATGGATTCGCGAGGACGGCATCGATGGATGGAGGCTTGACGTGGCGGACGAGGTGAGCCATGGGATGTGGCGAGAGTTCCGCAAAGCGGTCAAGGCCGAAGAGCCGGACGCCTACATCCTTGGCGAAGTGTGGGGCGACGCGCACGAGTGGCTTCAAGGGGATGAGCACGATGGCGTGATGAACTATCGCTGGCGCAAAGCCGTGCTCGATTTCCTCGCCTACCGAACTCTCAAGCCGTCCAGCTTCGACGCGGCGTTAAAGCGAATCCGGGAGGACTACCCCTCTGCGGTTCTGAATTCGATGTTCAACCTGCTCGGCAGTCACGACACCGAACGCTTGGCCACGATCTTTAAGGGGGACAAGGCGAGACAGATGCTAGCCGTGGCCCTTCAGTTCACCTATCCCGGCGCTCCCTGCATCTACTATGGTGACGAGATCGGGATGGAGGGCGGCAAAGACCCGGACGATAGGCGAGCGATGATCTGGGATCGGTCCCTATGGGATACGAAACTGTTCGATCTCTACAAAGCCCTCATAGACCTGCGCAAGACAAACGAGCCTTTGCGCCGAGGCACCTATCGCACCCGGATGGCCGACGACGCCACAGGGTTATTCGTCTTCGAGCGGACGCATCAGCGCAAGACGACGGAAGTGATCCTGAACACCTCGGACCAGCCGGTGCGCTACGTTCGTGGAGGCAAATACCAGACGCTGTTTGCGCGCGGCGCAGAAGGAACAGACGGACAGTTCAAGCTGGAACCGTTCGGCTTCACGATTGTTTCCCGAATGGTTCCTTAGACCTAATGAGCAGCCTGATTTTCACGTGCCATCGTCAGCAAAATGGTGTCGGTAATAGATGCATCGAGTTAGTTCATCGGGGAGCTCGACTCGCATTGCCAGGAAACTGATGGGCGAGGAACGGAGGGAGCAGCTTGAGGCGGCGGCGCAAGCCGCTCGCGAGCGTTGGATGGGTTTTGAAGACCTGATTGGCTCGCGCGGCTCATCCTTTTGGGAATGGACGAATGAGCTGTGGGCGAGCATCGAGAGAAGGCCGCTGGCCTTGCGATGGCTGACGGTCCTGCTCAGCGTCGGCATTTCAACACTGCTGGGTCTCATTTTCCGGGATGCCATAACCGTGGGCAGCCAACTCATGCTGTTCCTGCCGGCGGTGTTTGTGAGCGCGCTTTACGGCGGCTGGATTGCCGGCGTGGCTGCCTCCGCCCTTGGTGCGCTCGCGACGGTGCAGTTTCACTTCAAACCCACATGGGACGTTCACGAACAGAATCAGAGCACCGTCAGCCTGGTTCTGTACGGGTTCGCGTGTGCGATCGTGTTCGGTCTGAGCCGAGCGCAGGAGCTTCACCGCGAGCGTATTGCTGCGATGGCCGAAGGCCAGGAGCAGCGCGTTGCCGAGCGAACGGCCGAGTTGCAAGCGGCCCATGACGAGCTGGCCGGCTTCTGCTATTCCATTTCCCATGACCTGAGGGCTCCGATGCGCAACATCGTAGGTTCGAGCCGCATCATTCTGGAGGACGTTCCCGAAGGGTTGAGCGACGAAGTGAAGGAGCGGCTGGAGAGCATGTCGGCTTCGGCCACCAAGCTTTCATTGCTCGTCGACGACCTGCTAGGCTATGCGCGACTATCCGGCACCCCGCTCCGGCCGATCTGGATCGACTTGACGAAGCTTGCGGAGGAGCTGTGCGCATCCGTGTCCAAGGAAAAATGGCCGTACGGCTCCATTCAGTGCCGAGTCGAGCCGGGTCTGGTTACCGGGGGCGATGCCACACTGGTCCCGATCGCGCTTCGACAGCTCTTCGAAAATGCGTGCAAGTATTCCAAGCCAGGCAAGATTCTGCTACTGGAAGTGGGCGAGCAGATGGTTAAGGGACGGACCTGGTTCTACTTGAAGGACAACGGAATCGGCTTCGACATGCAATATGCCGACAAGGTGTTCGAGCCGTTCCAGCGGCTTCATCGCGACACCGAGTATTCGGGCACGGGGATCGGATTGGCGAATGTGCGCCGCGTGATTCACCGTCACGGCGGGGAGATCTTTGTCGAGAGCCAGAAGGGAGTTGGGACGACATTCTTTTTCAACTTTGGCGGGCATGAGCCGGAGGGCCCGTTGCCTGCGAGCCGCCTCGTGGAGCCGAAGCGAGTGCTGATGGCCGACGAGGCTTGATTCGGATATAGTAGCGGGCCATGGAGCAGCCGCCTCCCCAGTACGCTGCCTATCCGCGCCAGCAAGTTGCCTACGGAAGCGCAGACCGGCTCGAAGCGCTAGGCCAGGGATATTTCGATCTTAACAAGGTGTTCTATCTGAACGTCCTGCTCGTCATCGGCAGCAATGCGGCCCTGCGGACGCTCGACGGCTGGGAGACACGGAGGCTCATGTTCGTGATCACCGTTCTGGTGCTTGGGCTGGTTATCGCTGGGTGCGCCTATCCGCAATTGAAGAAGATCGGCTATGGCGCCAACTGGTCTCCGTCCATGCCTCTGGTCGCGGCGATTTTGATGGGACTGAATTCCGCGCTTTGCTGCGGCATCATCGGTTTTGCCGTCGTGCAGTCGATTGCGTCGAAGGAGATGCAGAACTATGGGTTGAAGGCCGGGAGTTTCTCAGCGATCAAGAAGGCCGACGTCGCGGCAGCGGTCGCGACGTTGCGGGCGCAGGGGGCTTCGGGCCCTACTTGAGAAAGATCTTTCCCGCAAGGAAGGCGAGA
>JBGGMI010000043.1:0-7191 GCA_041288075.1 Fimbriimonas sp. | reverse complement strand
TGAATGGGGTGATGGCGTTGATTTTTGCGGGTCACACCTTAGTAGGTTTCAAAAAGCGATTTTGTCAACCTAGTTCTCTGAAAAATAGTCGATTTTTCTGCCGTTGAGGCGATGCGCTCAAGCCCCAGTGGGCCGCAAGGGGCCTGGAGGAGATGCCTTCAGGGATGAAGGCACTACTTTGGCGATGTGCGCTCAAGCCAGTGGGCAGCAGGAGGCCCGGAGGAGATGCCTTCAGGGATGAAGGCACTACTTTGGAGGAGTTTTTGTGTTTTTGCTGATACGGTTCAGCATATTGGGCAAAGTCGTGTTATGATGCAGATGTGAAGATTGCAACGTTGCTTCTAGCCACTTCTTGCCTTGCCATCGTTGGAGCCGGGTGCAACGACGCCGGCCCTCAGAAGCTCGACGAAAACTACATGAAGAACGGTGCCCAGATTGGTGCTGAGCGTAGGGAAATCATGCTTCGAACGAGCGGGGACTTCGATTCGATGGCTGCCGCAGATAAAAAAAAGTTTCTTGACAGCTTCAACGGAAATGAAGCCGAAGCTCGGAAGAACTGGGACATGATGAAAAACCCTCCCACTTCCACTCTGCCTCAGAGCGCAGGCACAGGAGGCACAAAGCCTTCTGGAGCGGCCACCGGATCGACAACAGCATAGGACGCGGCGAAATGAGAAGGACAACCATCGCGGACGTCGCCAAGCACGCGGGCGTGGGAAAGGTAACGGTCAGTTACGTTCTCAATGGCCAATCGCGCACGGCGAGGATCAGCGAGGAGACGGAGAAGAAGGTGCTTCGCTGCGCGGAGGAGCTGGGGTATCGGCCGAACGCGCTGGCCCGCATGCTGGTCACGCAGCGTTCCGACGCCTTGGCGGTCGTTTTTCAGTACGGCGCGTTCTTTTCCGCTCTATCCAGCTTCACATCCGAGGCCATGCGCGGGGTTTGCGCCGCCTGCGTCGAGAGCGGGTTCGATTTGATGCTGCATACGAAGGCCGCAGACGATCCGATTCACGAGGCTTGCGCGCTGATGGATGGGCGCGTGGACGGCGTGCTGATGCTTCGCGACCGGGACGATCCGGCGATGGCGGAGGTGGTGGCGCATAAGTTTCCTTGCGTACTCTTCTTCACGCGGTCGGACGATCCGCATGTGCCGTTTGTGGACAGCGACAACTATGCGGGTGGCCGTATGGCGACGTCACACTTGCTGGAGCTAGGACATCAGAAGATCGGCATGGTGATCGGGCCCGCCGGCTCGGTGGCGGCAGGTGACCGCTTCAACGGGTATCGGAACGCGCTGGAGTCGGCGGGCATCGAGCTGCGGCCCGACTATGTGGTGAGCGGGGTTGGCATCGATCCGACCGATTTCATCAAGCTGATCACTCGAGAGGACCGGCCCACGGCGCTATTCGTCTGGTCCGACGACGACGCTTTCATCTGCATGCAGACGGCGATCGAGCTGGGGCTTTCCATACCGGAGGACCTTTCGATCGTCGGCTACGACAGCTCCGAAGCGTGCGAGCGATCCAAGCCCGCGCTTACGAGCGTCCGTCAACCCGTTTTCGACATGGCCCACGCGGCCACTCGTCTACTCGTCTCCCTAGTTCGCGGCACTCCCGTGGAGCGGACCAGGATCGTCTTTCCCCCTGATCTGGACGTTCGCGGCTCGACCGCGCCGTTCGGAGATTCATTCAATTCTCACAGAAGAGGACATTTATCTCATGCATCGCACTAATAAAGCCTTCACGCTCATCGAGCTCCTGGTCGTCATCGCGATCATCGCAATTCTTGCGGCGATCCTTTTCCCTGTCTTCGCACAAGCGAAAGCCGCTGCTAAAACCACTCAGTCGATCAGCAATATGAAGCAGATCGGAACTGCGATCCAGATGTATCTGAACGATTTCGATGACGTGTATGCTCCTCGACGGGTCGCTCAGGCCAGTCCGACGGGCCAGCCTGGCGAGTTATCTTGGAAGCAACTCACCTTTCCGTACATCAAGAGCATCCAACTCTTCAACGACACGGTCAACCCGGCCGCCAAGTATCCAGACGACACTTCGGATGACGCGCTGCGGGCCTCGTGGGGTCAAGTTGTAGTGGGTCCCAAGCTTGGACGCGGCTACGCATTCTTTGATGCCCCTTGGCTTTACGCCAAGAATTGGGGCGCAACGACCCTTTCTCCAGGTCAGGTGGAGAATCCGGCCGGAACTCTCACGATTGCTGAGCACAAGCGTATGTGGGTAGACCTTGGCCCCTGGCTTGGTTGGGACAAGAATGATTCCACGGCTCCTGTTTCGGGCAGTTGGCCATGGGGCGGCGCAAAGTGGGAAGACAAGGCTATGGTCGTGATTTTCCACGATACGCATGCTAGAAGGCGCGCACACACTCAGATCTGCGGACGAGATGACCAGCCCAACGATTGGGGCTACACACGGAATCAGCTTGGCAACTACGGTGGTCTTGGTGAAGTGCAGTGGGTGGATACCTACTGTTCACAGATGCCGATCGAAGTTAAGTAAGCGCCCTGAACTATTCCCTCCGCTTCCACAGCGGAGGGATGCCAGACATTTGACATTCCATGCCTGCCGTGTGCCTCTTCATTCTTGCAACACTTCATGCACCTACTTCCGGTGCAGCCTTATTGGATGACATCCAACATCGCGCGGTTAACTTCTTCTGGAACGAGTCGAATCCCAAGACCGGTTTCGCCAAAGACCGCGCTTCGAATTTTGAGAAGAGCGACAAGTATGACGTGGCCAGTTGCGCGTCTACGGGGTTTGCTCTTGCCGCTTATCCGATAGGGGTGGAGCGGAAATGGCTCGATCGCGAGAAGGCTAAGGAGCGGACACT
Source organism: Fimbriimonas sp. (assembly GCA_041288075.1). Taxonomy (GTDB): domain Bacteria; phylum Armatimonadota; class Fimbriimonadia; order Fimbriimonadales; family Fimbriimonadaceae; genus Fimbriimonas. Next base: position 4,344 of record JBGGMI010000043.1, on the reverse strand, counting down.
CACCACGCTCCGAAGCCTCCTCGACGTGCATGAGGGACACAAGGGGTGGTATTACCACTTCACCAACTGGGAGACGGGGAAGCGGGTTTGGAATTCCGAGCTGTCCTCGATCGACAGCTCCATTCTCTTTGGGGGCGTCATCGCCTCCGAACGGTACTGGAAGGACAAGCAGGTTTCCGAGCTTGCAGACCGGCTTCTGAAGCGCGTGGACTTCAAATGGATGATGACGGATGGCGGAGCCAAGCCCGAGGAGGGAATCTTCTCGATGGGGTGGCGGCCCGATACCGGGTTCATCGAATCGCGCTGGAGCGGGTATTCGGAAGAGAAGATGCTGTACCTGCAGGCTTACGGGCTTGTTCCGTCTCTCGCCAATCACGGATTCGACAAGACGAACCGGCAGGAGAAGTCTTACAAGGGAATCGATTTCCTTAACGGCGGGCCGTTGTTTATCCACCAAATGTCGGAGTCGTTCTACTCGTTTTCCGATTTGCGCGATAAACGGGGTTACAACTATTGGGTTTCCACGCACAATGCGATCCTGGCAAACCGGCAGTATTGCATCGACAATCCGGGGAAGTTCAAAGGGTATGGACCGAACTTCTGGGGCTTAAGCGCGTGTGACACTCCCGATGGCTATAAGGCGCTAGGCGCACCGGGATGGATCGACGACAACGGCACGATCACGCCGACTTCGGCGGTCGCGGGGATGCCGTATACGCCAAAAGAATCGACTGCCTTTCTAGAGTCGATGCTTAAGGAGCATCCGAAGGCGTGGGGGCGGTATGGGTTTAGCAATGGAGTCAATCCGTCGCGGGACTGGGTCGATCCGGATGTGATCGGAATCGATCTCGGGATGATGCTTTTGGCGGTGGAGAATGCCCGGACGGGGATGATCTGGAAGCTCTCGAGCTCGTACCCGGCGATCAAGGTCGGGTATGAGCGGATGGGGTTTCGGAAGGTGGCGGGGTCGAATCGGGGGAAGTTGAGGGAGTAGGGGGAGGGTCGAGGGGTCGAGGGATCGAGGGTCGAGGGGGGAGAGTCTTGAGGCTTTTAGCTTTTTAGGTCTTTCCTTTTGCGATGACTCCTTCCAGATACTTGATGCGATTTTCGATTGACTTGCGTCTCGGCGCCGATTGGGGCGCAACTTTTAGCCATGTTTCGTAGTAGGCGAGTGCTTTCTTGGCAGTTGCGACTTGCGGCTTCTTTCCATAAAGGTAGTGGTAGGCGATCGCTAGCCGGTGCACGGTCAGGTAGTTCGTGGGTTCGAGCTTGTGCGCGCGCTCAGCCAAGGTGATCGCCATGTTCGGATCGCCTTGCCAGCTTTCGTCGTAGCTTGCGGCCAAGAGGACGAGGAAATCCTTGGGGTCTCGCTTTAGGAGCGCATCTCTGAGTTCTCTTGACTTCTCGATTTTCGTGACGCGCCAAGTGTTGAGGTATTTGGCCCGCAAAAACTCGACCTCCCCGGGCGCTCTCTTTACGACGTCATCGATGTCGATAGCGGGCAGGTCGGTTGGAAGCACTTCCGTCAGTGCATAGGCTCTATACAACAGGGTCCGCAAGGCTCGATCAAGGCTTTTTGGAGAGGCGGCCAAGTCCTTGTGAGCCATGAGTGCTCGCGTTCGAGCTTTGAATGGCCGCTCAGAGCTCGGGAGCTTGTTTAGCTCCACGTCGATTTCTTGCCTGATCGATTTGAATCGAGGAGATTCCTGAAAGGTTAGGGCCTTGCCACTTTGAGCCGATGCGATTTGGCATAGGGCGAGGAGGAGCAGGAAAGTTAGGCGGTGGATCACTCGATTGGTTTTTACCACGGGGGAGGATGGGAGGATGGGAGGATGGGAGGATGGGAGGGTCGAGGAGTCGAGGGGGAGGAGATGCCTTCTTGGATCAGGCTGTTGCATTGTGTACACCTGCGCCGCCAATACTCCAGCTCCTGTCGCGTCTTGCTTAGCCTGGAGAGGCTTCTCAGATTCAACACAAAGGGCACGGAGAGCACAAAGGCACACAAAGGGGCTCCCGCAATGTGTTCCTTTGCACATTGCAACACCCTGGAGGGGCGGAGGACCGGAAGATGGGGAGGAGCGGAGGGTCGGGCAGGGCGGAGGAGCCGGAGGAGATGCCTTCAGGGATGAAGGCACTACGTTAGGAGTAGGTTGGCTGCTTGTTGTCTTCCATGTGAGAGCGGCTGCCGAAGGTGTGGGAGTAGGTATAGACGACTTCGGCTCCGAAGAAGTAGATCTGGCTGGTGTAGTAGATCCACATGAGGATGAGGACGAGGGCTCCGGCGGGACCGAAGGCGCCGGCGACGTTGGCGTAGGCGAAGTAGAGGCCCAGCAGATACTTGGCGATGGCAACCAGGATGGCGGCTACGATCGCCCCGATCCAGACGTCGCCCCAGGATGCGTGCGCCTTGGGAATTGTTTTGTAGGTGATGGCGAAGACGAGGGTTAGGAAGATGACCGAGACGATGATGCTGACGACGGGCCAGCCCATGAAGCGCTGCGTTTCCTTCTCCATCCAGTTCAGCCAGAAATCGAGCGCGAGCCAGCCGAGGGTGATGATGCCGAAGACGAGCACGGCGACGAAGCTGAAGATGCGCGTCAGGAGCATGGATTTCCAAAACGGCACGTCCTCGTCGGTTGGAATGCCCCAGATGGAGTTGATCGTGTCGTTGAGCTGCATGAAGAGGTTGGACGCGCTGAAGAAGGTGACAGCCAGCGAGAGCAGGGTGGCGATGGTGGATGCGCCGGGCTTATAGGTGTTGCCGATGAGCGTATCAACGAGCTCCTTGCCTTCTTTGCCGACAGCTTTGCCGACCTCGGTCAGCAACTGACGCCTGACGTCGGCTTCGCCGAAGAACAAACCCGCGGCGGCAATCGCCAACACCAGCAATGGAGCCAATGAGAGGATCGCGTAAAAGCTGAAGGAAGCAGCGAGGCGGGGGACGGAATCTTCGCCCCAATTCGCGAGCACACGCATGCCGAGCTCCCTGAGGGAAGCCGTCGAAAAGCGGAGTCCTGCCATGTGCGGTTTTCGAGACTTGAGCTGCTTTGGCGCGGTTCCTTTGGACACTGGATCAATATAGACAGATGGCGAAGCGCGATGAACTGCTGTGCCTAACCGATTGCGGCTTGTTTTGCCCGGACGGGGATTTCTACATCGACCCCTGGAAGCCGGTCGAGCGGGCGGTCATCACCCACGCACACTCGGATCACGCGCGCTGGGGGATGCGGAAGTACCTGTGCAGCGAGGACGGCGCGGACGTGCTTCGCATCCGCGTCGGGGACGAGGCGAACATCGAGAAGCTGCCCTATGGAGAGACCCTTTCCTTGAACGGGATCAAGGTCAGCTTGCATCCGGCGGGGCATATCCTGGGCTCAGTGCAGGTGCGGATCGAGCGGGATGGAGAGCTTTGGGTGGCGAGCGGGGATTACAAGACCGAGCCGGACCCGACTTGCCGGGCGTTCGAGCTGGTTCGTTGCCATACGTTTATCACGGAGTCGACTTTCGGATTGCCGATCTATCGGTGGTTGCCGGAGGAGACGGTTAAGCGGCAGGTCCACGACTGGTGGCGCGGGAATCAGGAGGCGGGGAAGGCGTCAGTGCTGGAGGGCTATTCGCTTGGGAAGGCGCAACGGGCACTGGCAGGGCTCGATCCTTCGGTTGGGCCGATCTTTCTGCATGGCGCCGTGAAGACGATGACGGATGCTTACCGGCGGGAGGGGATATCGCTGCCGGCTACCCGCATCGTCGGGGAGGCACCGAAGGGATTTGATTGGAGCCAGGCGATTATCGTCGCTCCCCCGGGGGCTCATGCGACTCCTTGGGGGCGGAAGTTTGGGGAGCAGTCGACGGCGTTTCTGTCGGGTTGGATGCGGATTCGGGGGACGCGGCGGCGTAAGGCGGTCGATCGTGGATTCGTGATGAGCGATCACGTGGATTGGCCGGCGCTGCTGGCTACCGTGGAGGCGACGGGTTGCGAGTCCGTTTGGGTTACACATGGATACACGACGGTGGTGAGCCGCTACTTTCAGGAGAAAGGGCTGGATTCGCGCGTGCTGCCGACGCGGTGGGAAGGGGAGCTCGACACGGCGGAAGAGAATCTGGAGGAGGCTGCCTGATGCGTCGATTCGCGTTGCTCTATGCGGCGATCGACGAGACGAACAAGACGACGGGCAAGGTGGCGGCGATGGTGGATTACTTCCGGGTTGCGCCTCCGGGGGATGCGGCCTGGGCGGTGCATTTCTTGATCGGGCGTCGGCCGAAGCGGCTCGTAAAGGGGCCGAACCTCTGGGGGTGGGCCCGGGACGAGGCGGGGTTGCCGGACTGGTTGTTTGCGGAGTCGTA
>JBGGMI010000042.1:0-11760 GCA_041288075.1 Fimbriimonas sp. | reverse complement strand
GCCGGTGTATTTGGATGCGACGGCCAAGCCGAGCATCAGCGCGGAGAGCCAGAGTGTGCTCTTCTGCTGATCATCTAGCCAGAGAGCGGCGAAGAGGATTCCGAGGCCGGCGTAGAGGCCGTGGGCGAGATCGATGTAGGCAGTACCGGCTTCCCACATGGCGGCTGGAATCGTTGCGTAGGCGAGGAGAGACCACCAGGCGGCGGGTTGGCCGTAGCGTTGCCTGGCGAGGCCGAAGACTGCGGCCATACCGGCCAGGTAGAAGGCGAGCTGGAATGCCTTTGCCCCGCTTTGACCGCCCCACTGCAGGCCCCAGATGTAGAGGTTGTCGACGGCGAATGGGAAATTGCTGTGGTGGATGTAGGGGATGAAGTCGATGCGTCCGTGCTGGACCCAGAGCTTGGGGACGGCGAGGTGGTAGGCGAGGGCGTCCCACTCGTTCATGTCGCTTGGGGTGAGCGCGCCGATGAGGGCCATGAGAGCGGCGAGGGCTATGGCGAGGGGGATGAACAGCCATGGGCCTTGTGGGGACTTTAGCTTTAGGCTGTCCCGGTCTTGGTAGAGGATGTATAAACCGGCGAGGGCAATGAGGGCCATGACGCCGATGCCCCACTTCACACCTTGTGGTAAGAGGCCGATGGGGAGGGTGATGAATCCGGCGAAGCCCAGGCCGAGGAGGGCTGCGGTGCCGAGGCGGAGGGCAGGGTCGAGGTCTTTCAGGAGGGGGCGGAAGAGGAGGAGGCCCGCGCCGGTGGCGCCTGCGGCGAAGAGGAGCGTGATGAGGAGTCCGACCACTGAGTGGGATTATTCAACACTTTGGACTCTAGGATGGTTCTGGGCCGTGTCGAGCAAAGCTTGCCTGAGTCTAAACACGAAGATCCCAGCGTGGCTGGGATGGGCCCGGATGCGCAGCGTGGCTGCGCGTTCCTATCTTGATAGTTGCTTTGCTAAGGGTCGCAGGATTGCTTCGGCGAAGGAGAATTTTTGCATGCTCCCGGCGTTGCTCTCGTGCAGGTAGAACGCCCCGACGAAGGTTTTGCCGGGGAGGTAGTTGCCTTTGGGGTCTTGTTTGCCGATCACGAACATCATCGTTTCGCTGTCTGGGCCCTTGGTTTTGATGGCGAGGGTGCCGGTTTTTAGGGCTAGTTTGATGTCGCCGAGGCTGTTGACGAAGGAGCGCATGGACTTGGCGGTTCCTTCGACGGGGACTCTTTGGAGGGGGGAGAGGAGGTTTTTGCGTCGCCAGGCAGCGTCTCTTAGCGGCGCAGGCATGTTGTCGGGTTTTTGGAGCGGGGGTTTTTGGAGGGTGGCGGTGACTCGCTTGCCGGACACCATGCGGGCCATGGATTGCGCCATGAGGATGTTGTTCCAGCCGTCGCCTCCCCCTAAAAGGAAGCTTATGTAGTCGGTGCCGAAGCCTTGCATGCTGGAGGCATCGATCGCTGATACGTAGGGCATGACCAGGCGGGAGTAGCCGACGGCCCAGGGCTTGAGCTTTCCGTTTCGATCCCTCGGCTCCAGATCGGGGAACCAGAGTTTCATTCTGGCGGCGACTTCCTCGGCCTCGTATTCACGTCGGACCCCGATATCGACCGCAAACGCATCTTCGAGCCCGCGAAACAGAAGGGTGCGGCGCATGGTCTCGGTGCGCATGAGCGGATGGTTCTCGGGGCCGGTGAGGGGGACTTCGGAGAGACGGTAGAGGTTGAGGCCGTATTCCCTTCCCTTGTAGCTCACATCGGTTTGGGAGCCTGGGGTGGTGAGGAGCTTGGTTCTGGCGGCTTCTGGGTTGGTGGCGAGGCCCAGCGCCCCGAGGACGAGCTCGGGCCAGTCGTAGGAGTAGGTCAGGAAGTCGTCCATCGGCATCGAGGAGCGCTCCGCGGGGAACGTTCTTGGGGGGAGCATGTCGACGCCTGCAAGCTTTTCATGCGTGTAGCCGTCTGCGTCGGGCTTCCCCGTTCCGCGCACGATCAGGTCCTGAAGGTTCATCTGTCCCTTCAGTTCGGCGGCGAGAGCGGAGAAAACGATCGGCTTGACGGCTGAGCCGACGACGTGGGGGACGAAGTTGTGGTTGCCGATGAGCCGCTCGTATCGCCAGGGCTGGACCTTTTCGCGTAGGGCTTCGAGGTCTTCGCTGGTGGGGTCGATGCTTGGGAAGGTGGGCATCGCCACGACTTCGCCGGTGAAGGGATCCATGACCGTGAGGGAGATGTTCGGCGCCTCGACGCGGTTGTAGCCGAAGCGAGGGTTGTTGCGCGCCCACTTGAGGATCGCCTGGTGGAGTTCCTTTTGCAAGTCGCGATCGATGCTGAGGCGGATGTCCTTTTGCTCCAGAGCGAGGGCGTCTCCCGCTTCGCCAATGCTGTAGGCGAGGGTGAAGGCGTCTGCGTCGTTGAAGATACGGCGATAGCTTCCGTTCGACCATCTGACGAACGCCAGCGGATCGTCTTCGGAGCCGAGGTAGAGCAGGTTGTAGATGTGCTCCCGCATGCCCCGAGGGTCGCGGATGACGACGATCTGATATGGGGAGAGCTCGTACTCCTTGCCATAACTAAGTTTCTCGCCGTCGCGATAGAAGCTCCATTTGCCGACCGCGCCTGGCTGCTTGGCGAAAATGTAGATCTTGCCGTCGCGGGCGTAGACCTCTCCGAAGCCGACGTCGGAGCCAGGTCTTGTCAAGGTTAGACCAGGTGCCCTTCCGCTACCGTTTCTGCGGCCTAGTGAGATTCTGGTGGGTGTCCCCGTTGCGGAGACGCGGAGGGTGACCTTTTTGCCGAGATAGACCAGCCGCGCCTGTTCGCTCTTGTCCTTGCGGGCGAGTAGCTTTCCTTTCCAGGAGGGGAGTTCGGCGGACTTGTACGGGGAGGCGAGGCGGAAGCCGTATTCGTTGAAGCCGAGGCCGCCGTCGTCGCGCACGTAGTAGAGGCCGCGGCGGGCGTCTTTCTTGTCGGTGCGGAAGTTGAATTCTTCGATGTAGGCTCGTTCGAGAGCCGATAGCTTCTCGGGGCGATTTGCTTTGAGATGGCCGCTCTTGTCGAGCTCGACGGTGTTGTCCTTGATGCGCTTGGCGGCTTCGGTGATTAGCTTCGGATCGAGGTCGTAGTCTTCTGTTCCAGGCTTCGGGACGGCAAGGGAGCGGCCGCCGAGGTAGGTGGCGGTAACCAATCCAAGGGAGATGAGTGGAAGTAGCCAGATGAGCATCGGGGCGGCGGGGGCGGACCTCGGCTCAGCGGGTTTGAGGCCACGAACGATGCAGGTGGCGGCGAAGCCAACCAGAAACAGCGACTGGAGGACGTCACCTTTCGAGTAGAGGCCCAAGAGCGGCACATTCTGGCCCGTGAAGACGAGTTGGCCGACGTTGGTAGCCGCCATGTAGCCGGCTTGCAGTCCATAGAAACCTCCGATCGCAACAAGGGGTGCGGCGTAGTGGCGCGCCTTCTCGGGCATCTTCCAGGCGGCGGCGATGCAGACGGCGCAGATGCCCGCATAAAGCAGCACGAACAGCACGGCAGACCACAGGCCGTGCTCGCCCATCAGGAAGACGGCGTACAGCGTGTCGGTGAGCATGGTGCTGTAGGTCATGCCAACGTTCGTGAGGCGCAGGTCGCCGTAGCCGTGGTTCGGGGCATGAACTCCGCGAGCGGCGTAGAGGAGCATTTGCCAGCGCTGTTGGGAGTTCTGTTTGAAGAGCCGCGCTTCGAGCTCGCGGGAGTCTCTGAGCACCGTGTCGTCCTGTCCGTGCTGAGTGGCGAGGCGGTAGTAGATGGTTGAGCCGAGAGGGACCCGCTGGAGCATGTGCGGAACGAGCGCGCCGAAGTTTAGGATGAGGAGCAGGGTGGCGGCGAAAGCAGCGATCCAGACTCTCCTTTGCCATGGGCTCGTGCGACGGGCTCTTTTGGTCACTTGATCGGACATTCGGTAGTAGGCAGTTCCGATGCCGAAGGCAAGGGGGAGGATGTAGAGGGCGGAGCCCATGTCCTTCACTATTCCCAGCAGACCGATAATGCCGAAGAGCGCGATGCCCCAGAGCGGGGTTCGGGAGAAAACTAGGCCAGTTGCGGCGGCGGCGATGGCGGCTCCAATGAGGAGAGTCGAGAGGGGGAAGCCGGCCCAACTGCAGATAGTGGCTAGGATGCCGAGCGCGAAAGCTACGGCATAGGCAATGCGGGAGGCGACGGGGTTTTCTTGTGCTCGAAGCTGCTCGTCGGTGAGGGTGGCTCTTCGGCGGGCGTCGACCGCGAGGAGGACGATGAGGGCGCAGAAGGTGATGATGCTGGCTCGCAGGCCGAGGATGGCCTCGTCGCCTCTGGCGAAGAGGAACATGAGGAGTGCGACGGCTACCAGGAGGAAGCGGTTTTGCCAAGAGCTTAGGGTTTTTTCTAGGAAACCCGGACCCTCTCCCCCTGCCCCTCCCCCTCGGAAGGGGGAGGGGAGTTTGGATAGCGCTTCTGAGAGGCCGATGCCTATTGGTTCCAATGCGCTCGTTCTGCGCCCTGGCCGCTCTTTCCTCTCACCACTCATAAGGAACGGCAGCTCCATGGCCAACGGGATCAGTCCGAGAGCCCATAGAGCTAAGGGGAGGGTGGAGCGGAAGATGGCTAGTTCGTTCAGGCCCGCGTTCGGTGGGGGCAGGACGGCTACTCGGAAGGCGATGATCAGGCGGATGCAGAGGATGGTGAGCGCGGCTATCCAGATAAGGACGAAGGCTGTTTCACCCGGTCCGATTGCGCGACGCGCTTTGAGTGCCGCGGCGACCAGCGCGGCGTGGAGCAGCAGGAAGACGATGGCGAGGGTGCCCGCGTAGGGTGGGTCGGCTTGGGCGACCGTCCAGTCGGCGATCACGCCCTTGCTCGAATCACCAAGGTAGATCGGTTCGTCGGCAGCGTAGGGTTTGCCTTCGCGGCCGTCGGCAATATCGAGACTGCCGAAGTTGTCTCGGAACCAGGCCTTCGCGTGAAATGCGTGCTCGGGCGGGACGGAGTCGAAGACGTATCCGTCGATGGGAAGCTGCTGCGTGCTGGCGGAGAGGAGGATCGGCTTTTCGGGCTTGGGCGGGAGTGGCCAAGACGGAGGCTTGATTAGTTCAACTCTCGCGAGTCGACCCTTTTCGGTTTCAGCTAGCTGAGCCTGGAGGCGGAGACGCCAGGTTCTGCGGCCTCGGCCGACACTGATGCTCTCCGCATCCTTGATAGAGATCGTCCAAAAGCCGCTCCTTTTGGAGTCCAGTAGGTCGCGATCGAGCATGACGGCGGCCTCTTCGGGCAGTGTGGGATCTTTGAGGATTCCCAGTTTTCCCCTCGCGTCCTTGCCTGGTCCGCTCGCAAATTCTCGGACGAACAAGATGCCGCTTGCTACGCGACCCATGTCGATCGCGGGGTGCATTTGCGAGAGCTCGAAGGGTGTTTTGAATTGGTCGGTCCAGTCCTTTGGAAAGGTGGGGCGGCGGGAGATCAGGTCATCGAAGCTGGCGGCGTCTTCCACTTCCCTGCCAAAGATTTCGAGCTCGCCTTCGGGAGTCGCTTTCTTGGAGATCGGCTCCCAATCGCCTTGCGAATACACCAGGGTCGGACGGACGGACCAGAAGCGGGGCCAAGCCCGTTTCTCACGAAGCTCTATAGCGAAGTATCGGTTGGGCCCGTTCTTTTCTCTTGGAGGCAAGATCACGCGGAGGACTGAACCGTCGGCCATCCCCTTTCCCCAGGGGCCATAGGTGGCGTTAAGACTTTCCTGGCGTTTGCGGAGTGGCTCGGTCAGGTTTGTCGATCTGACTCTATAGGCACCGATGCGGAGGTCGCCAGCCATTCCCTCGGGCTGCAGACTGATGCTTTGGCCGGACTGAAGCGCCGAGGCTCGGAAGGCTGCCGGATCCTCTTCATCAGATACCGGAGTGCCAACGAAGGTGATGCCGTTCTTGGCCTGATCGGGGGCGAAGTAGAAGCCGAGATGCTGGACGCGGATGCGGCCGGTTCTGGGTAGCCGCGACCCCTCGCCGAAGCCGACGTATTGGAAAACCAGATACGTGAGCAGCACCGCGATGGTCGCCACAATGGCGACCAGAGGAGGAGAGGACGCGCGGGTGCGGCCCCTTGCGGCGGGGCGGAGCAGCGACAGCCCTCCGATGGCCATCGCGGCGATGATGAGCAGTAGGATCAGCGTCATGCCAAAGCCGTGTTCACGCTATACGGCCGGCCCTGCGGGTCGGTGGCAATGTAGAAGGGCGAGAGGCGGAGATTTCTTAAATCGAGGGCCTTTTGGAGGAGGGTCAGGTAATCCGCCTGATCCGAATGCCGCTCGGATGAGGGCTGAAGCTGGGTCGAGCCGATCATCGGCTTCAGGTGCTCGCAGATTTGGGTGAAGGAGTCTTCTAGCGGGGCTAGGGCGGCGCAGACGGTGCGGAGGTTGTGGAGCATCGCCACTCTCAGGTTCGCGTCTCCGTTGATCGTGGCGGTTTGCAGGGTTGCGAGCGAGTAATGGAGGAGGTAGCCGACGATGGCGAAGACCTCCCGGTCGGCGAGTGCGGGGCGTACGCCATGGAGGGATTGGCGAATCTGGTCTCCAAGGTACGTGCCGGGCTTGAGAGCCTCGACCGTCTTCGCATCTTTTTCGAGCTTCTGCGCCAAGGCGGCCGTGTCCTGGTGGCGTCGCTCGAGTTTCGTTACGCTCAAGTGGAGAGCTTCTTGCGGAGTGGCGTCGTCTGTGATAGGATCGATGGTTGCCGCAACTTTGCGCATGAAGGCTTCCTGGTCGGCCACTTGCTTCTTCAGCGATTGGATTGCTTCTGCGATTGCTTCTGGCGTTTGCAGGTCTTTGAGGCCGACGTTGGCGGCGAGGCGGGTCCAATCTAGGCGTTGTTCGGCTTCGGTTTTCTGAAGGCTCGCGAGGGTGCGGTCGATCGTTTGCTGGTCCTTTGAATCTTCGCCGGTGAGCGTGATGCCTATTTTCTTGAGCAGGTAGTGGCCGATCTTAGCCATCTTGTCGAGCTCGGCTACTTGCTGGGGCGCTCTGTCTCTTAGCCAGATCAGCGGATCGGTGACGGGCACCTGGACCAGCGTTTGCTGGAGCTTCTTGGCGGCCTTTGTGTACTCCATCTCGGATTCGCTTTTGGCAGCAGGTTTATCTTGTTGTTTTGGCTTAGAGTTGGCGAAAATCGGCTTGTGGAAGATCAGCAGGACGAGACCTGCTCCAAGGATCAGTGCTCCCACAACAGCGGCGAATGGAAAGGGCTGGTCCTCTGGTTCCGAACGGTCCTTGTCCGGTTCTTGCTGGCTGGGCTTGTTGCGCTGATCGGGTTGTCGTCCGGCTGCGGCTGGGATGGTGGCAAACTGATCGGGTGGCAGTGATTCGATCCAGACTATTTGCCTTGCGGGTGTCAGTACTGCGACGGGGCGGTCGGCGACGGACTGGCTGATGGCTTGAAAGAGGCGGGGGCCCGAGAACTGTTGAAGACCCAGTTGCTGGGTGATTTGGGAGAGAGTGCTCGGGCCACCCAGGCCAGTGATGACCGGCCCGATTCCTTGCGAAAGGAGGGCGTCGCCCTGAGGGGTGACCGCTCCGGAGGCGGCGAGCTTGTCAGGAGCGACGGCGAGGAATCGCGCTCCCTCAGGAACTTGCTTGAAGAGAAGCTGGGCGGCGACGCTCGCATCGCCTTTGCCGGCCGGAAGATCTTTCGCTGCAGTTAGGAAGTTCTTCCATTCGCCTCCGTAGCCGTCGGCGGTGAGAATCGCCTTCCATTTCTGCTGCTCGTGAGAGTCGAGGACGGGTTCGAGCCAGCCCGATTCGGAGGCGGGAGCGCGGGCGGAAAGGTTGCCTGACCAGAAGAAAAGTGTGCCCTCGTATCCGTGGAATCGGATGATCTTGTCCTGGGCGGAAGAGAGTGCTGCGATGAAGAAAAGCAGCAGGCAGAGGAACGTTTTCGGACCCTCTCCCCTAGCCCCTCCCCCACCCGTCAAGCCGGGACTCGGAAGTCGGAAGGGGGAGGGGGATCGGAGGGTCATAGGCTCTTCCCTGGCCGGCGCTGCTCGGGCCATACCTTGGGGTAGATGTCTCGGTCGACACCGCCGAAGCTTCCGGATGGGGCTTCCTTGCCGTTTACTCGGAGGCGGCGGACGGAGTCACCTTCTTGCTGCTGGTAGGTAACTGAGAGCTTCACCGGAGCATCGTCGTCTGCTGGGCGGGGCGCGAAGGTGCCGAGGATGCTGACGGTTGGGTCGTTGAGGGTGAGCTTGTCTTCGGGACCGTGGAGAGTGCGGGTGGAGGCGACGAGGATTTTGCTGCCGGCGGCTGGGGCGAGCTGTTCTTCGATGGGGCCGTTGTTCAGCTTCGCGGTATCAAGCGGGATGCACACCGGCCAATCCTGCACGGGCGGACGGATGATGAAAGCGTAGGTACCGAACAGGCTGTCTGCGTTCTTCAGGACGAAGCCGGAGCGCACCCACTCGACGGCTCCCTGGCAACAGGCAGTCTTCAACTGCTCAGCGGACAGGAACTCACATTCGCCCGGCTGGAAGAGCTCGTCGAGGCGACGCCTTATGGGTGCGAATTGCGAGGCTTGTCCGCCGATGACCGCGTGAGTGATGCCGTCCTTCATGAGGATGTCGAGCGCGTCCTCGCCTCGCAAGTCCTCCTGCCGCTCCTCGGGCGCGGTCATCATGGCGAGCTCGACGAGGAGGGTGTCGGTGTTCTCTTCGACATATTGGGCAATAGCTTTGCCGAGCCGGTCACGTAATTCAGCCTCCTCGTCGCGTGCCTTTTCGGCTCTTCGTGGCTTCACTTCATCGTTGATGGGCCAACCCTTGAGCAGGCGTGCAATAAGCCTTCTGATTTTGGCTATCGGACCGTCGGCGCTGCGGGCTACATCTGCAACTGCCCTGGCAATACTGTGCCCTCGAAAGGAGCCTCCCTCCGGTATCTGAACGCTTTCTTCAAGGATTCCTTTCACGCTCTTTAGGAAAGCGTCGAGAGCCTTGTTGAGCATCGCGGATGGGTCCCCTCCGGCTTCGGCGAGAGCGACGGTTCCCTGCTGGTGCATCGGATGTTGAATCGGCTGCTTGCCGATCGCCTGCTCCGCCTGAAGCGCTCTTCTGCGATATTGCGGGGCGAGAACGGCTTCCAGCTCCTCCACCAATCCGACGAGGATCGCCGGGATCTGCTTCTTGGCTTCCTCGGTGACGATGAGGCGATAGTCACGGGTGAAGCTACGTTTGAGGATATCGATATAGCGCTCGAACGCGACCAACCCCTGTCGGAAAGCTTCGGAAGCTTCCGGCCGATCCTGGGAGGCGAAGGTGAAGCCGAGCGGCATTGTTTGGAAACCTAGCTCCCCGAGGTGTTTGGCAAAAGCGTGCTGAATGCGCTCTTCGTAGAATTCCGCGATGAGATAGGTGAGCGCCCCGCCGCCAGATGTTCGGCCGGTTCTTCCCAGGATGGCGTGCATGACCGTGCCGGAAGAGCCAACGGTCTCGAAGCGGATCAGGCTGACGTCCGTGGTGCCTCGGCCGATGTCGAAGGTGAGGATGTTCACCTTGCGGCCCGCAGGAGCTTCGGTCTGACGTGACCAGTAGTAGTGGGCGAGGGCATCTGATTCGGAAATCGCAGCCACATGTTCGAGCCCGGTCAACTCAGCGACTCTGCGCCGCAGCCGCTCGACATGTTCGACACTGTAGACGTTGGGCACCGTAAGTGTGAGATGAATGCTCTCTGGCGGCACTTCATGCAACGCGGTCGAGCTCAGGATGAGGTTGTTTATGATGAGCGTCGTGAGGTGGGTGATGAGTAGCTCGGCGCTTAATGAGACTTCGGCTCGATCCTCACGAGTCGATCTAGGCTTTGGCAGAACCTTGTCCGCCTTGTACTGGAAAAGCACCTTCGGATTGGGCATCGCTAAGAAGTGCTCGTGGCGGCCGTTTTGCGGAGAGAAGAGCTCGAAGATGCTGCGCTGCCATTGCTGCCTGTTCAGGCGGGGTTCGCCGGACCAATCCGGGCCAGACCACTCGATGAAGCGCATCCTCGCGTGTTCTTCCGGCACGGTCGTCTGAGGCTGGTTCTCGCGAAGGAAGATGATGCTTTTGAGGCGGTTGCTGATGGTCTTGCCGTCGGACTCGTAGAGTAGGTAGTCCTTCTTGCCGGAGACTCTTCGGTAGGGCTCGCCGTAGGCCAGAGGGGCGAACTCCTGGAGCGGAATCATCTCCGGCTCATGCATTTCACGCGTAGCGTAGCAAGCGGCCATGGATTCCGATCCAAGGTCGAGGGCTACGAAGTGGGTGACATGATCCGGGAGCCTCATCGCATTCGGTGCCGACACATCATTGTTACTGACGAGCGGGGCGTGCGTTTCAGGTTGCCTTTTGGCTAGAACACTCTTTCCATGCGTAAATGGGTTTGAGTAAAGCCGTAGAGATCACTCTCGTGCTCCTCCACAACTTCAAACCCAAACTTCCGATATAGAGCGAATGACTGCGCCAGGCCCGTAACTGTCCAGAGGTAGATGGATTGATACGCACGGTCTTCGGCAAATCGGCATGCGCGTTCGAGCAGCTCTCGGCCAATTCCCCTACCCATAAAAGCCTCGTCGAGAATGTAGAAGCGGAGCTTTGCACCGGACCGCTCTTGTTCCGATCCATCAATGAGGATCGAACCTATCGTCTGTCCTGCACTTGCGACTGTCAGTAGAAGGTCGCGCCCCTCTTTGTAGTTCAACTGAAACTCGCCTAGCCCAGCGGCGACGCGAGCTTCGAAGACGGGTACCGGTCCCCAAACGTTGCCGTAATACCTGCCGTGCATTTCCGCGATCCTTCCGAGAACGCCTGGGCGGTATCCCTCAGAGAATTCAAGCATCGATCACTCGCCGAGCTTGAGCGTGATCAGCTCCTTTCCGAAGACGAGTTGGACGGTCTTTTCGGTGATGGCAACGATTTGAAAGCCACCCGGCAAGCGCTCGCCTACGGACGCCATCTGGCTCTTTCCACCCATTTCAAAAACCGCAAGTGGCCGATCTCCGAGTAGCACACCGGTTAGCTTCGGCAAAGCCGGACGTTCTATCGCGACTCCTGGAGTTTTGCCAGGCTCTGCCATTCCGGGTCGAAGGCCTGCAATCTCCTTTGGGGGCGTGAGTTTCTCGACGGTAGGCGTACTTACCCGACCCACCTCCTGTCCTCGCTTGAAAAGAACGGGACGAAACGGGTCAGCGTTTTCAACACCGGGACCGGATGGCGGGACTATGCTTTCGAAGCCGTCGGGCTGTGCGGGTTCAGTTGAGGCAACAGGCTTCGGGCTCTCGATCGTTAAGGGTGGAGCACTCTGGGGGGCATTGAAGTTTTGAACCTGCATGATTAACAGCAAAACAATCACGACCAAGCCGACGCCAAGAACGGCTACCTTTGTTGTGTCACTTCTCGTTTCAGTCGGTTTCATGTCTGCCTCCTCACTTCGGGGTTCCCGGAGCAGCCCGTATGTAGCGCGCCAAAGTGACCGACATCTCTGAGCCTGCGTCGGTTCGTTCCCAGCGCAAGCCTTTGATATTGCACAACCTGCTCTGCGAGGTTATGTCTACGAGGAAACCTCTCAAGCTGAGGTATGGGCCGGTCAGGGTAACGGAAGTTGACACCTCTTGGATGCCCTCCAGCCTTCGTTGATCTTCGGGACTCTGGTTCGGCCGCTCCAATTTGCCAATGAGCGATGAGCCGATTGCCTTTATTTCGAGTCCTCTTGCCTGGGACTGTTTTCGCACGCGATCCATGAAGCGAAGCTCTTCCACGGAACTTG
>JBGGMI010000041.1:0-28459 GCA_041288075.1 Fimbriimonas sp. | reverse complement strand
GCTCACCGTTCGGAAAATGCGGAACCGGATCGGCAATCTTAGCAAGCGATTCGCGGGCATCATTGCCGATAACGCCCAGCCCGAGGGTCCGCTTTCCGAAGGCACCAGCTTCGAGCCGAACACGGTTTACGTCATCGACGTCGCGCAGATGCCCTCAGACGAGCAGGACCTTGTCTTTGCCGGCGTCATTACGAAGCTGCGGGAGCGCATGGAGGAGGGCACGCTCGGGGTAGGAAGGCTCATTGTTATGGTCGACGAGCTCAATAAATATGCCCCTACGGGAGGCAACGAGACTTACGTGACCAAGTCGCTCAAAGAGATCGCTGCCCGCGGCCGTTATCTGGGCCTCACCCTCTTTGGAGCGCAGCAGTTCCGAAGCCGCGTGGACAAGGAGATCGTTGGCAATGCGGCCAGCCATGCCTTCGGCCACGTCGAAGCCGAGGAGCTCGCGCAGCCCGGATACAGCTACTTCTCGCCTGCCATCAAGGAAAAGCTGGGGGCGCTCTCACCCGGCGAAGTGCTCCTCAAGCATCCGCACTTCGCGCAACCTATCTTCGTCCGCTTCCCCCGCCCTGCGTGCATGAAGGGGTCCGACGGTATGAAGCGGTTCCCTCGACAGGGCGGAACGCCTATGCGCGAGCTCATACTTCACCAGGTCGGGCGCCTCAAGTCCAGCATCAACGAAGCCAAGGATGCACTCGACGGGGTTTCGCAAGAAGACAGCGCGTTGTTCGAAATCTATGCCGACGTGAGGGCGATGAAGATGGGAGAGGACCCGATCGCTAGAATCCGAAAGGGGCGGAAGGCGCCGCAGAGGTTCGAGCGAGCGCCGGCTAAAGCTGCGATTGACGACTTCGATCCGTTCGAGTAGCGTTCAGCAGGTGTTGATTTTTAGCCAATATTGAAGCATCCCGGCGATTTTGTCGATGTATTCGTCGAACTCCAGGGGCTTTAGGACGTAGCCGTTGGCCCCGTTCGAGTACGCCTCGGCGATGTCGAGAGGTGCTTTCGAAGAGGTGAGCATCACGAGGGGCACTCTTTGATAGCGATCGTCCCGGCGCAGTGCGGTCAGCACTTCGTGGCCGCTGAGCTTCGGCAGACGGACGTCCATGAGGACCAGGTTTGGGGTCTCGGCTCCCTCCGCCAGCAGCTCCCCCAAGGCCTCTTCCCCCGTGCCCGAGTGGCGGATGCGAATTTCGGGAAAGAGACGCTCCATCGCACGCCGAATCAGGTATTCGTCGTCCGAACTGTCTTCCACCAGGAAGATATTAGCCGTCTGTGCCTCCATCACCTAGCAATTTGACGAGGTTGGTTCAAATCCGTTCGACCGGATTTGTTCCAGCCGGAGGGCACTTTGTCCTAGTCTTGGTGGTAGGGTTTGAACCATGCTCTTGCAACGCTGCTCGACGCTTCTGCTCCTCGCTCTCGCCGCCTCGGCCCAAAGCCAGCTCACCAGCCCCGAGAAGTTTTTCGGCCACTCGATCGGAGCGGATTATGTGCTGCCGAACTACACCCGGTTCAGCGAGTATTGGCGCAGGCTCGACGCAGACTCGGATCGGATGAAGGTGGTCAGCATCGGCAAGTCGGCCGAAGGGCGTGACCAGCTTATGGCGATCGTGACCTCGCCGGCAAACCATCGCCGGCTGGAGCAGTATCGGCAGATTGCGCAGCAGCTTTCCACCGGCAAATTGAGCGAAGCGGACGCGCATCGTCTAGCCGAACAGGGCAAGGCGGTTGTATGGATCGATGGCGGGCTTCATGCCACCGAGGTGCTCGGCGCGCAGCAACTCATCGAGACTTGCTGGCGGATGGTCAGCCGCAACGACCCGGAAGTGAAGCGGATTCTGGACGACGTGATCATTCTCTTTGTCCATGCGAATCCGGACGGGATGGAGCTATGCAGTGACTGGTACATGCGCAACCCCGATCCTCTCAAGCGCAGCCTTGCAAGCCTGCCGCGGCTCTACGAGAAGTACGCAGGGCACGATAACAATCGCGATTTCTACATGCTCAACCTGCCCGAGAGCAAGAACATGAGCCGGGTGATGTACACGCAGTGGTTTCCGCAGATCATGTACAACCATCACCAGACGGGCCCTGCGGGGACCGTGATGTTTGCGCCGCCGTTCCGGGACCCGTTCAACCACAACATCGATCCGCTGGTCATTCAGAGCCTGGATATGGTCGGGGTGAACCTTCATCGACGAATGGCCGAGGAGGGCAAGCCGGGCACTACGATGCGCTCCGGCTCGCCTTATTCGACGTGGTGGAATGGCGGGCTTCGGACGACGGCCTACTTTCACAACATGGTGGGGATCCTTACCGAAACGATCGGGTCGCCTACGCCTTTCCAGATTCCGGTTGTGGCTTCGCGACTGGTGCCGACGGGTGCGACCCCGTTCCCGATCGAGCCTCGACTATGGAAGTTTCGGGAGTCGATCGAGTATTCGTGGACGGCGAACATGTCCATTTTGGATATCGCGCAGCGTTTCCGCGAGAAGTTCCTCTTCAATACGTGGAGGATGGCTCGGAATTCGATCGAGAAGGCTGAGGGCGACACCTGGACGAACACTCCGACGCGGGTGGAGGAGATGGCGAAGAAGGCTAATGGAGCGACGTTGGTGACCATGCTCAAGGCGCCTGAGCTGCGGGATGCGAAGGCCTATGTGATCCCTTCCGACCAGGCCGACTTCCCTACCGCGGTTCGGTTCGTGAACACGCTGATCGAGAACGGGGTTCAGGTGGAGCGGGCGGCGGGGTCGTTTGAGGCGGGTGGGAAGCGGTATCCGGCCGGCTCCCTTGTGGTTCGATGCAGCCAGGCTTTTCGGCCACATATCCTGGATATGTTCGAGCCCCAGGATCATCCCAATGACTTCCCCGCTCCCGGCGCGCCTCCGACGGCTCCGTATGACAATGCGGGCTACACGTTGGCTTATCAGATGGGCGTCCAGTTTGACCGGCTTGTGGACCGAGCGCCAGAGGGTCGATTCGAGGTTGCGGGTGGGGTGATGCCGATGCCTTCGGGGCTCCTGCTTGGGCCGTCGAACGGTGTCGCTTATCATCTGTCGCCTAGTCAGAACGACACGTTTGCGGTGATTAGCCGTGTGCTGGCGGCAAAGCAGCCGGTGTTTCGTCTGGCAAATGGGGATTTCGAGGTCGATGGCGAGATTGGTCGGAAGATTATCGAAGACGGCGCGGCTCAGCGGGGGGTGACGGTTCGGCGGTCGGTTGTGAGGTCGGAGGCGGGGTTGACGGCGGTTAAGCCATTGCGGGTGGCGCTTTGGGATCGGTATGGGGGGTCGATGGAGTCTGGGTGGACTCGGCTGGTGCTGGAGCAGTTTGAGATTCCTTTTACGGTCGTGTATGCCAAGGAGCTGGATGCGGGCAATTTGAAGGACAAGTACGACGTCATCATCTTCCCGAATGGCGCGATCCCGAGTGGGCAGGGTCGGGGGGCGGGGCAGGTGCCGGAGAATATCCCTGATGAGTTTTTGCCAATGATTGGAAGCGTGAGCGTTAGCGCGACCGTTCCCAAGCTGAAGGAGTTTATGGAGGCGGGCGGGTCGGTCGTGACGATCGGGAGCTCCACGTCGCTGGGGTACCACCTGGGGCTGCCTCTTGAGAATGCGCTGGTGGGGGAGAACGGGCGGGCTTTGCCGAATACCCAGTATTACGTGCCTGGGTCGGTGCTTCGGGTGAAGGTGGACAATACGGCTCCCAGTGCGTGGGGGATGGGGGAGGTGGCGGATGTTATGTTCGATAACAGCCCGGTGTTTAGATTCAAATCGGGGGCGGAAGAGGCGGGGCTGAGGCGGGTGGCTTGGTTCGACACCGATAAGCCTCTCCGCAGCGGCTGGGCCTGGGGGCAGGAGAAGCTGAAGGACGGGATTGCGATCGCGGAGGCGAAGGTGGGCAGCGGGAAGCTGTATCTGTTTGGGCCGGAGGTTCTGTTCCGGGGGCAGCCTCATGGGACGTTCAAGTTTGTGTTCAACGCGATTGTGAACGGCTAGGCCGAGGGGTAAGGAGTCGAGGAGTCTCGGAGTCTAGGAGTCCTTCGCGGGGTGGCCCGTGGCCCGCGGCCCGAGCCCCCCTACGGGTCGGGACATACCTCCTGACAATGGGATCCGGATCAAATGTGCCCCGGCGAAGATGTGAGAGCGCACGCTTGCGGCCGACGACCACGAGTGCTCCATAAGCAGACGCCCGCACCGCCCAAGCATGGTCGTAGGTGCAGGCAACGAGCGCCAAAAGGTCCGCTCGAGTCCCGGCCAGTTGCAGTACCTCGACGGCATCGATTCGATTGCTTTCATTCTCATCATGGATCAAGATTCGAGCCACCTCCCGAACAGCCGTCCTCGCCTTGCGGCCGGGAACCCTGACAAATGCCTGCACAAGCCCCCTAAGCAAGTGCGACCGCGCCTCAGCGGATAGCGAGCCAATCATCTTTACAACTCAGCAACGTGGGCGAGCTCCTCATTCCCAAATCGTGCGCGGCAAGCGATTACGAGGAACCTATCGTTTCGATCGCCCACTTCCACGAAGCAACGACCGGAGAACCGGGTTCCCATGTGCTCGCATCTCCTGCCACAACAATAATTTCAGCTTCATCCTTGCTATCCTGGCCGCGCGACAGCCTGTCGAAGAACGACTCATAGGTATGCACAATCACTTGCTCTGCGGTGGACCCCAAGGAGTCAAATTCAACCGGAGGCGTACAGTGACACAGCACATAAACTTCCCATTCAATAGACGGCTCGAGGTCAAGCGGCAATTTAACCGAGGACACGACTTTCAAGGGGCGCGGCGGGGCGCAGAGCTTTGAGACGCGCATGTGAATCCAATCCGATCGGCCCGATCCCGATGAGCCAGCAAGAAACTCCGCATTCATTATCCCAATCTCGTTCATTGACCAGTTTCACCTCATGCTGATGGGAGGCTTCACGCTTTGGGGGGCACCATGGGTGATGTGGCCCCCGTGCCCGTTGGGAAAGAACAGCTCTAATCCACCGCCGGAGCCCTCATAACTTGCCATACCTAAGGCAGCACGCAGTGTAAAGTATCCTCCGCCATCCCAAACGCCGACTGTCACGAAGGTTCCTTTGTTGCCGCGCATGCCTGTTGGTGCCGAAGGGTTATATGGCGGCACACCATACCTCTTAGGATATCCCTGAGGGCCGGGGTCGAGCCGTGGATCCTCAAAGCTCCAAGATCTGCCATCTGGGCGCGCCTCTTCGTCGTCGTGCAACCGGTATACAGGTATTTTCGGTCGTCGCCTTCTTTCACCTCCCCCTGGCGGGACCGGAGCGACGACAACTCCGATCGCCACTAGCAATGGCTTCACAGCATCGAGAAGCTTCTGCCACGGCCATTTGACGCTTCGAGCAGCCAATGCACCGGCAGCGTCGGTGTCAGCGAGAAGTGCGGCACCTCGCGCTAGGTCAGAGCGCAAGAGACCTGAGGGGTCTGCGAAACTGAGCGGGTTGTTTTCACAATAGGAATACCAATTTGCACCAAACCGTGCAGGATCCCTTGTCAAGAATCTGCCCGCATCAGCATCGTAGTAGCGATGCCCGAGTAGCACTAACCCGCTTTCCGTGTCCTCCTGATATCCAAACGCCCCTGCAAACCCAAACGGTTTCAGATTGGAGCCGGTTTGTGACACGAGGTTTCCGAAGGCGTCGTACTTACCATCAAACGTTGTCGCTGCTGACTGATTCAAGATTGGTGTGAACGTTCCCAATCTATCCGCCATGTAAAACTGTCCAGCGTCGTTCGATATTCCCGGGGTAAACTTCTTGGAGCCATCTGATAACAGCGGCGCTGTAACGCCCGTGCCATCGCGCTTGTACGTTCTCGTACTGAAGCTGTCCGTCTTTGTAATCCTACTGCCGAGAGCGTTGTAGCCAAATTCGGCCCAGTAGCCACTCTGCGCCACATAGGTAGTGGAAAGTCGATCTTCATAATCCCACTGAAAAGACTGGTAAAAGTTGCCGGAGCCAACGATAGCAGTTGTTCGACCAGCAGCATCGTAGGAGTAATTCTTGTAGCCACCATTCCAGGTGATCGACTGTAACTTGTCCCCCGCATCGTAGATGTAGTTCTGAAGAACGCCGTTCCTCGTGCGCGTGAGTCGATTGCCGTTGCCATCATATGAATAGGACACGGAATAGCCGGGTGTCACCTCCGATGTGATCTGGTCGGAGTTGTCGTAGGTGTAGTCAGTAATCACTCCGCCGGCAACCTTACGCGTGAGATTGCTAGCGAGGTCATAGGTATACGTCTCCGAGCGAATCAGATTGTTGTTCCCTTTCCGGTGAACCAGTTGGTTGACTCTGCCTCTATTATCGTATGTGTACGTGGTGTACGCACTATTCGCATGAGTCTGTTTAGACACGCGTCCGAGGCTGTCGTATTGCCAACTCGTCGTCTTATTCTGCGGATTAGTAAGCCAGTCCAATTGGTTTAACGTATTGTAATGGTAGGTGGTGGTGCCAGTTCCGACCTCCTGCATGGTCAAGCGGCGGCCAACACCGTCATAGGTGTAATTCATCGTGCCTTGCGGTGTGGCAAGCTGCGTCGTCTGGCCCTTTGCATCGTATTGCCAACTTGTCGTGCCTGTGGCATCTTCCATTGAAGAGGTGGGGCAATCTGGGTAGAGGTATTGGTAAGAAAAAGTGGTATCCAGCCCGGTTGGGTAGATGATCTTCTTCAGACGCCCAAGCAGATCATAGGTGTACCGAACTTGATCACCTATTGGATTCGTTCGCTTGGAGTAGTCCCCATTTGCCGTATAAGCCGTATGTTCTACAGTGTTGTCTGGCAGTTGAGACTTGTACAACTCCCCTCGCGGTGTATAGTTATACGCTCGGATATAGTTCCTACCATTTGTCACTGACACCATCCACCCATTCGGGTTGTACGAATACAGCTCCGTGACGTTAAGCGCGTTTATGTGGCTAATTCGCCACATTGAGTCGTTGTAGGCGAAAGATTCGATGCGGCTCTTCTCGTCCATCACACTAAGTGGGTTGCTTTCCGCGTCGTATCCCACGTTTATTGTGCTGTTGTCCGGTTGGACGATATGTATGACTCGCCCCCATGTGTCATACGTGGCAGATGTAGTTTGCGAAATACCATTAGTTGAGCTAGTAGGCTTTCCGAGCAAATCGCTCGTGAATGACACGCTTGAAACACCATCATCTGTAGCCTCAAGATTGCCATTGGAGTCATAGCTAAATGTGACGACCGTGCCACCTTCGTTATGGACCGTGAGTGTTCCCTGGCTATCGTAAGTCGAATTCCATAATGGCCAATTGGGCGCCGCAATCTTCTCTTGAGTGGCGTTGCCATTCGTATCGTATGTGAAGAGATGGTCTTGATTGAGACCGTCGCGATAGCTAGTAACGTCGTTTCGAGCGTTGTAGGCCGTGCTCTGCGATAAGCCTCCCTGGCCAGCCTGGCTCGTCTGGTTGCCCATGGAGTCGTAGGTGTACGTCCACCACTCACCTTTCTTGGTGCGGTAGAGGGTCGTGTTGTAGTTGGCATCGTAAGAGGAAGCGTCGCTAAAGTCGGCAGGATCCGTTTCGCCGACGTAAACACCTTGATCGTAGTGATGCGTGTAAGAACCCACTCCATTGGGCATTCCGAACACAGTGGAGGAGCCGTAATAAGCGTATGGCATCTGGTTGTTGAGCGGGTCCTTCCACCAAAGCAGGCGTCCCGCCGTGTCGTAATCACAGGTCCACGCTTTGCCCCGAAGGTCTGTCTCGCTGAGAATCTGAGTGTTGGGGGTGTTGGTATCCCAGCGGTAAGAGAATTGGCGGGTGTAGGTTTGACCGTCAACCGGAGGATAGGTGAGACCGATCATGGTGTTCTGCGGGCTGGCACGGTTGATCGTCCAGGTTCGCAGCGTTGGGTCCTTAATGGTCGCGTATGCCGTGGAACCGGTCGTTGTGAAGTTGATCGTTCGATTGGTCGGATCCACGATAGACGAGATGAGCATGGTGGATGGATTGCGGTTCACCATGATGAAATTGCCATTGCGGTCCGTGATTCGGGTCAGATAGCCACCACTGTTGAAGTCGTAAACCAACTGATCCTTGGTTGTGACCTTCCATCCGGTGGGAGAGCGGTAAAGGCGGTCGTAGACGCCAGCGGGCGCGGTGTAGTAGGTGCTGTATTGCGAGAAGGTCGAGTATTTGTAAGAGGTGCCGTCTCCCCAAGTGACGATGGCAATTCTCGGCGATCCCGGCGGCGGCAGGCTAAGGCCATCTTGAAAGACCGTGACGTCGAAGCTGCTCCGCCAACTCTTGGGCCATCCGATTGCGCTCGTTCTGCCCATCGAGTTGTGATAAAGCGTCAGTTCCATCGGCAGGCGCCCCCCGCGGACCGGCCAAGATACGATTGGGACGGAGGTGATCCGGTTGCCTGTATTCGTGTTGACCACGCCCTTGCCGTGAGCGCCGCCACCAGGTCCGAACTTCTCCCATCGCGCGCCACCACCACGTGAATCGCCTCCTGTCGTGGTACTCGTTGTGCCAGTCGTTCCCGTGGTCGTTCCGGTGGTGGTTCCGGTGGTCGTACCCGTCGTACTTCCCGTTGTGCCTCCGCCGCTGGTGTCGCCAATGTCGCCGCCGTTACCTCCGAAAAAGTTGTCGCCACCGCCAGGAGGCTCATCTTCAACAGGCACGCCGCCGGGAAATGGAGTCCCAGCCTCGTCCAAGTCCTGCATCTTTCCAAGCTCGGCGAGACCTTCAGCGTCCCAAATTCCCGCCCGGCCAATTTCATCACGAGACGCATTTGGACCATCCGTAAAAGCGATCGGTGAGTCCGTGTACATCTCAGGTTCGCCTTGGAAGACGAGACTAACGCCTAGGAGAACGGGATTGATAGCGGCTGCGGCTGAGCTGTATACCAGGACGAAGCAGAGGAAAAAGCAAATGGAACGAAGGAATGGCAAGCGACTGATACTCATGACGGCACCTTTTCGGTATGCCACTATAGCAGGACTTCAAACACCCGGTGTGAGAAATCTGCAAATTCTTTAGAAATGTGATTGAGAATTTAGCATCGGCGAGATTTGAAGTTTTTGGTGTTGATTCTTGCTGGTAAGGCTTGATGGGCTCGCGTACAATTGAACTCAGGAATTGTGGCCGTGCTCGTCTATCGCTTCTCAATCCTGCGGGCCATTCTGATTGTTTCAATTGCAGTGATAGGTGCCGGGTTCGCTGTTGCGGTCGTTCCTCTTCCCTACTCTTTTCTCGTTCTTCTACCGCTGGTGCTGGCGGTTAGCTCGGTAATCGTCTTCCGAAAGAACCGTCGGGTTGAAGTCGATGAGTATGGGATTCGCGACTTTGATGCGTTGGGGCGGATTGGGGTTGTGGCGACTTGGGAGGAACTCGAAGAGCTTGAGTTTTCTGGTGGAGGGGACGGACTTGATCGGGTTTCGATTCGAACGATCCATGGCGCGATCAATATCCTCCACCTAGAACGAACCAGGGATCTGCTCAATCAGATCAGGGCTCGGCGGCCGGATTTGGCGCGATCTGAGCATCCTCTCTGAGAAGCGTCGGTTTTGGGGTTTGATCCCCGTCAACCCGCGTCCTACATGCGGTCGGCTAGTGCCGATGGCAAGACTCTGCTGGCGAATGGGTGGAATGCAAAGGGCAAGTTCGCTTGCTGGGCGATCTCTTTGCCGTGGGCTATTGCCCCTGTAAGACCAAATAGCCTAGCACCGTCGCCGCTCCGAAACCAAGCAGCCAGAGCCACAGCACGGCCCATCGATTCAGCGTCAGACCTGACGAGCCGGGCAGGATGAAGGGGCGCAAGCCTTCGCGGGTGTAACGTTGGATGGGCGCAATCGGGCCCCGCTCGCGCCCGCAATGCATGCACATATCGCCGCTCCCGGGTTCTCCGCAGGCTTCGCAAATCCATGGGGTCATGGGATTGATTGTGTCGGCGGTCCGCCAGTTTCTTTTCGGGCGCGGGCCACGAGCCGTCCCGCGACTACATCTCCGCCATCAGTTCAGGGGCCTCATTTCAGCCTAATCGGCAACCTGAGGCCAGCAGGGACGCGGGCACAAGCCATCCCGCGACTACATCTTATTTGCCACGCGAATTTTCGAACAACTCCGCCACTCCGAAGCCATAGACTTCCCGGAGCGCTTCGTCTTCGCGGGATTGGCCGGTTATGGCCATCTTTAGCTCGGTCCAGCCGGAGTTGTTGGCGAAGGCTCGGAGCAGGTCGCCGAGCTTGGGGGTTCCGGCTAGGGCTACGAGGTAGCCGCCGATGGTTGCGCTTTGTTGGTAGGCCCACCAGAGGCGGGGGTCGCCTTGGTCGAAGCTGAAGGCACCCTCCAGGCGTTGTGGAGAGAGCCATTCTCGGTCACTGGGAAAGGGGGACGGCTCGCGGGTTGGCTCGACGTTCATGGCGATTGCCTCGTCTAGCCAGCGGGGCACTTTGCCGGCGGAGAGGTTGAGGCTGATGACGTGGGCGTACTCGTGGGCTACCACCTCGCGCAGGCGGGTGGGGTCGAGGGTGGCTTGGAGGGGGAGGCAAATCTTGTCGAAGGGGTACTTGTCGACCATGTATCCGTACCGGCCCATCGTCCAGGGGGCGTCGGTTTCGTCGGACAAGATGCTGACGAGCACCTTTGGGCCGTGCTGCCAGCCGAGCTTTTCGGCTACGGCGTCACAGGCGGCGACGATTCCCTCTACCAGCTCGGGGGTTCGCTCGCCCTCTTCGGGCAGGGTTTCCAGGTCCATCCAGTCGTTGACGGGCAGCAGCTCGCCACGCATGCGTGTGATGTGCTCGGCTTCGACCATTCGGTAGAGGCGCAGGCCCTGTCCGGCGAGGCCGGCGCCGAGGGTGAGGGCGGTTTCGTATGCCTGGGGGAGGCGGTCCCAGTAGTAGTGCTCCAGCACCATCTGCCACTCGACTCTCTCGCCGAGCGAGCCGTAGGGGATGGCGCCGCCGGACCAGGAGCGTTCTGGATCGGGCATGGCTAGCGCTTCTTCTTCCCGGCGCGAACGATGGCGTAGCTTTCGTCGATCAGCTCTCGCGCGAGCTCCAGTACGGATTTGTCGACGACGTCAACGGTCACCCAGCCATATCGGCCCACGTAGGCGGAGGGCTCGATGTTGGGGTGCTGAATGAGGGCGGCCTGCTTCTCCAGCGTGCTCTTCACGCTCACGCGGCTGGACTCGGGGGAGCTGCAGGCGAACATCTTGCCCTTTACTTTCCAGGCGACGTCGCCCCAGGGGTAGTCCTCGGCGGAGTCCTCCTTGGCCATGCAATGGGTTCGAAGCTCTTCTACGACATCCATGGCATATGATGTGTGATTTGTGATGATTGGTTCTTGATGGTTCCGCATGTGAGCTTCTCAGACGGAACCCCCACCTAACCTCCGCTCCCGCCGGAGCGGCAAGGGGAGGAATCGGAGAACTTTGCACCAAGGTGTACAATGAGCGAGCCTTGACAGCACTCCACCAGCCAAGGAGGGTGCGATGATAGACGCTAAGCGGTACGCCGAAGCTTTTAAAGAGGAACTCTCGAAGGCTTCCTCCGTCCTCATCGGAACCCACATGAACCCGGATGGCGACGCCTTTGGGTCGGCGCTCGCGCTTTCGTTTTATCTCGATTCCATCGGCATGCAGAACGAGGTGGTCTCGCACCATTTCGCGCCTCGCAATCTTCGATTTTTGCCGGGGCTCAGTCGGATCAAGCTCCAGCCCAAGGAGGAAAAGTACGACCTGGGGGTTGTGCTGGATCTGGATTCGCTGGATCGGCTTGGGAATGCGGCGGAGTTCTTTACGAGCTGCTCGAGGCTGGTGGTGATCGATCATCATGTCCCTCATGCCAAGCCGGGGGATCTTCGAATTGTCGACACCAGCGCCCCCGCCACAGCAGTTATTCTTACGCGGCTGCTTATTGGCATGGGCGCGAGGATTACGCCTGATATCGCGACGTGCCTCCTGACCGGCATCGTCACCGACACGGGGTCGTTCCGATTCCGAAATACGACGCCTGAGGCGCTGAGCCTGAGCGCGTTCTTGCTGGAACATGGCGGTGACCTTACGCTTGTGCAGGAAGAGATTTTCCAGAGCAAGTCGCTCGCTTCGGCGCGGCTGCTCGGGCGGTCGCTGGAGACGATGCGGCTGGATTGCAACAATCAGATCGCCTGGAGCACGCTCAGCAGCCGCGACTTTGAACAGGCTCACGCTAGCGACGAGGATACGGAGGGATTTGTGAACGAGCTGCTCTTTATCACGTCGGTGCAGGTCGCGGCGCTGCTGCGAGAGCCGAAGCAGGGGAAAGTTCGCGTGTCCATCCGCTCGCGTGGGGATTATGATGTGGCGGAGGTGGCGCGGACCTTTGGGGGCGGAGGCCACAAGAACGCCGCCGGCTGCACCATCGATGAGCCGCTCGAAGTCGCCGAAGATCTCCTCGTCGGGAGGCTGAAGCAGTGCTTGGGATCCTGCTAGTCGACAAACCGAAGGGCCTCACCTCGCACGACGTCGTCAATCAGATCCGCCGCAAGTTCGGCACCAAGCGCGTGGGGCACGCGGGGACGCTGGACCCTTTGGCTACGGGACTGCTTGTCATCGCGATCGGACCGGCGACACGCTTTTTGCAGTATCTGCCCTTGGAGCCGAAGGTCTACGAGGCGGAGATCACGTTCGGGCAGTCGACGACCACTTACGACGCGGAGGGTGAGCGCTCGGAGTCTCAGGCGCTGCCGACGGACATAGCTGCAACGTTGGAGGAAGCCCTTCCCGCATTTCGTGGGCTGATTCAGCAGCTCCCGCCGATGTTCAGCGCCATCAAGGTGCAGGGGCAGCCGCTTTACAAATATGCGCGAATGGGCAAAGAACTGGAGCGTGAGTCTAGGACGGTGCATATCGAGGAGTTCGAGGTTACGGGCATCGAGGGGGCGACAGTGAAGGCGCGGGTTGTGTGCTCGGGAGGGACGTACATCCGCTCTCTGGCTCACGATCTGGGGCAGGCGATCGGGTGCGGGGCTTATCTCAGCGCATTGGTGCGCACGAATGTCGGCCGATTTGACTTGAGTCAGGCTAGTCCACTCGATGCGATTCACCTGGATCAGCTCAAGCCGCTGCGGGAAGCTCTGCCTCCGATGCCTTTACTGGAGATAAGCGAAGCGAACGCGCAGAACATCCGCGAGGGGCGGGCGATCGGGATGGCTGAGCCGCCGGACGCACCGCTTATTGGCCTCGTCGAGCCGCGAGGGGAGGTTTTTAGCGTCGCGCGGATTCACGGCAACGTTCTCCAGCCAGAATGCGTTATCCCTGCTGAGGTATTCGATTGACTCTCTTTGAGCCGGCGCGCGATAGGAAGCAGATTTCAGGCCAACTGATCTGGTTTCTCGTGTGGGTGGGGGTTACCGGGGTGGCAGCGTTCCTTACGCCGAACGCCTCTGGGCACGGAACTCATCAGGCGCTTGGGATGCCGCCTTGCCCGAGCGTGCTCCTCTTCGATCGGCCTTGTCCGGGCTGCGGACTCACGACGAGTTGGACTGCTTTCGTGCACGGCAACTTCGCGCTGTCTTTTAGAGCCCATGCTTTGGGACCGGCCACTTACCTGCTCTTCACTCTGGGTGCATGGGCCTGCCTGTACGGCTGGATCAAGAATTGGCGGTTCGGGTCGGATGAGAAGTGGGCCCACCGAAGCGTCTCCGTCGCGGTAGCGGTCTTCCTCGCCTTCGGCCTCATCCGCATGGCCGTTTCTCCCGGCTTCGCGATGCCCGAGGAGCGGTGGATGACGCAGCTTATCAATTCAAAGTAGCGATCCGCTGTTGAAGGAACCGCCGCTCGGCTTCATTTGTGGCGAGCCCGAGTGCCGCCTCGTACTCTTTTTGAGCCTCTTCGGTGCGGCCGAGGTCTTGGAGAAAGCGTGCGCGCGTTGCTGGAAGCAGGTAGTAGCCCTTCAGCTTTTCGTCGTGCCCTAGCGCGTTTAGGCCGGCTTCGGCACCGCTCACCATGGATACCGCAATAGCCCGGTTCAGGCGTCCGATGGGTGAGGGAGCGATGCGTTGCAGGTCGTCGTAATGCTGGAGAATCGCTTGCCAGTTCGTCTCCTGAAAGCTGGGGGCTATGCAATGCTCTGCGGCGATCGCGGCCTCGCAGTGGTAGGGGGTCAGCTCGTCGCCTACCGTGGCTATTCCAAGCTCGTTCAGACCTCCACAGATCCGCGTGCGATCCCACTTGGCTCGGTCTTGATCCTCCAACAGCCGCAACGTGCCCCGATCGTCGACGCGAGCGGGAAGGCGGCTGGAGTGGAGCAGCATCAGGGCTAACAAGGCATGCGCCTCTGGAACGTCCCCAACCTTCGTGCGAACCAGGCGGGATAGGGTCAGGATGGCTTCGTCGCACAGGTCGCTGTTGGCGAGTTCTGTGCCGGCATGAGCCAGGTAGCCCTCGTTAAAGAGGAGATAGAGCACCCTGAGCACCGTTCGCAACTGGTTGGGTTCGGCGGGAAGCTCGAAGGTTGCGCCGGACTCCCGGAGGCTGGCTTTCGCTCGCACCAGACGCTGCGCCACCGCTGCCTCGCTCGAGAGGAGGCCCTTTGCGATCTCCGCCGTGCTCAAGCCGCAGCAGGTCTTGAGCACCAGCGCGATCCGCGACTCCTCGGCCAGCGATGAATGAGCGGCGAGGAAGAGCATCCGCAGCTCGTCGTCCAACAATTCGTCTCGTGGGTTGTCCTGCACCAGCGAATCTAGGGCTTCGGCAGAAGCATAGATTCGCTGCCGCCGAAGGATGTCGACTGCAAGATTCCTCGCCACGCGGCCCAGCCACGCTCGCGGATTGGGGGGCACCCCGCGCATTGGCCATTGCCGCATCGCGCGAAGGAACGTCTCCTGCACGACATCCTCGGCGAGGTCGATCTTGTCGGGGCCGAAGGCGCGGGTCAGCGTCGCCAGGAGGCGAGCGGACTCGCGCCGGAAGTTTGCGTCGATGTCACTGGCACAGGAAGTACCGAGTTGCATGCGCTTTACGAGTAATCCATAGCCTGCCGAAGCTCGACGCGGCCACCGTATGCCAGCGCCGGACACTCGCGCGCCAGCGTCTCGGCTTCCGCCAAATCTGCCGCGGTGAAGATGTAATAGCCTCCCACCATCTCCTTCGTTTCCGGAAAAGGCCCGTCGGTGATCACGTCTCCGCCGACGAGCACCTTCCCTTCCGAAGAAAGCCCCTCCGCATCAACCAGCCGATTCTCCGCCCGCAACTTGCCGGCCCAGGCGCTATACCGCTGAATGGTCTCCTGCATCTGCGCCGGCGAAAGCTGAGCCCACCGATCCTCACCCTTGATAAGCAATATGAATTTTTTCATCGGCAAGTAAACGAATGGGTACAGGCGAAATCGACATGAACATTAAGAATCGCCAACCATTTTTCCGGACGCGGGCACAAGCCATCCCGCGACTACAGTCCCACCCAGCTCCGCCTTTCGCTGCTCCGCTCTACCGCATCCAGCACACGCTGATTCTCATACCCGTCCACGAAGTCCGGCTCGATCCGCTTTCCTGCCGCCATGTTCGTGAAGGCGTCCGCGAGGAGGTTGATGAACGTGTGCTCGTAACCGATGATGTGGGCGGTGGGCCAGAAGTGTCCGGCGTAGGGGTGCTCGCCGGCGGTTGCCTGGATCAGCGTGAATCCCGCCGTCTCGGTTGGCGTGGTGTTGTCGTAGAACTCCAGCTCGTTCATCCGCTCCAGGTTGAACACCAGCGAGCCCTTTGAGCCGTTGATTTCGAACCGGTTGTAATTCTTCCGCCCAACCGCGAAGCGCGATGCCTCGAAGGTCCCAAGCGCCCCGTTCTTGAAGCGCGCCAGGAACATCGCGGCGTCGTCTACGGTGACGTCCCCCATCTTGTCACTCGCCTTTGCCCCCAGCTTATCGTCGATTTCGCCGGCTAGGGGGCGTTGCTTTACGAATGTATGCAGCAGGCCGCTAACCTCTTCGAACTCGCCAACAAGGTGCCGGCCGAGATCGATGATGTGTGCGTTGATGTCTCCGTGGGTGCCCGAGCCGGCGATCTCCTTTTGGAGGCGCCAGACGAGGGGGAAGTTTGGGTCGGCGATCCAGTCTTGTAGGTACGTGGCTCTTATGTGATAGAGGGTGCCCAGTCGGCCCTCGTCGATCAGCTTCTTCGCCAGGGCAACGGCCGGTGCCTTTCGGTAGTTGTGGAACACCGCGTGCACGACGCCCGCTTTCTGCACCGCGTCCAGCATCCGCTTGGCCTCTTCCAGCGTGTTGCCGATGGGCTTTTCGCAGAAAACGGCCTTCCCCGCTTCTGCTGCGGCGATGGCGATCTCGGCGTGGGTGTTGCCGGGGGTGGAGACGTCGATGACGTCGATCTCGGGGTTGTTCACCACCTTCCGCCAATCCGTCTCCACATTGGCCCACCCAAAGTTCTCCGCCGCCTTGGTCACCGCCGCCTCATTCCGCCCGCACAGCGTGTGCATGTTGATGTCGTAAGGCAGGTCGAAGAACCGCCCCACTTGCCGGTAAGCGTTCGAATGAGCCTTGCCCATGAACTGGTAGCCGATCAGACCGATGTTGAGTTGCTTCTTTGCCATTTGAGTGAACTCAATAATCGCATATCGGGGGCCTTGAAGTCCAAACCCTCGGCGAGGGGTCCACCAACTCAGTGAGGAAGCACCGCTTGACGGGCTCCGCAGGTTCCAACGTAGCCACCTAGCTAGCCTTGCACCTAGCCTTGGGGGATTTTTTGTCCTTTGGCTAGGTTAGCCGTGCTCCATTCCCCCAAATGCTCCCACCGATCTTTCCGAACGTCCCACAGCTAACCTGCGAAGGAAAATCTTTCCTCCATAGAAGTAGAAGCCAAAACAAGGTTTTGTCAACCAAAAACTAAAATATTTCTTTGAAGCCTCGTAAGGAGATCTAGGGTAGGTGAAGACCGACGCCTACAGGCGCTGCCCGACACACGAGTCAGGCTTTGTCTGCGGAAGCTTCAAGCTACGCCGGCCCATTTGATTGGACTCTGTTCCTGCGCGTGGTGACAGTCGCCTCTCTTGCCGTCGCTACTCTGGCCTACAGGGAATTCATGGTCTGCGTTTTCAGGTTGAGGTGCCGGACCGGGGCACGATTACATCCACCGGTTTCGCGCGTTGTGCTTACTGGAGCAGAGGGTCAGCCCCGATCGGTGTAATGGAATTGGATTCGATGCCTTTGCGACTGAGCGATCACGAAAGCACCATACAGCATGGACATGATGAAGCACTCGGAAGCTTTGCCCAACGTGAACTGCCCGTGCACTACGACATGAAAGGCGGTGAACGCGGCAAACATGTATACCGAGTAGTTGAGCCACTGTCCGAATCGTGGAGAGATGAGGGGTTTCTTCATTGAGGCCCTTATGGGAGTTAGTTAATTGTATAGCAAAGGGGACGGGTGGCTAAGCAGCCCATGAGAGCGGGCGTAACGTTTGTGTTCGCCTGAAACTCCTCAAGCGGACACGAGCCATCCCTCGACAACATTCGGTTACGGCTTGATTCGCAAGCTCTGAGCCGCCGGCTCAGCGATCGCTTCGATTGTTTGCGCGCTCTCCTGGGTTACGAATCGGAGGGAATACATGTCGTTGCCGTCTACCACCACGTAGCTGATCTGGTGGCGCACGCCGCCGTCCCGCAGCTCCTCCTTTGCCTGGCACCGCAGCGCCTCGCCGATGGGGAGCTGGATCGTGTCGTATTTCGGCTTCAGGACGTAATGCTTCCGCTCGATGTCCGCAGCCTCCACGAGCGAAATAGGGCCGCCGTGGGAGGTCTTCAGGACGTAGTACCGCGTCCGCGCTTCGCCGGGAATCGGTCGGGTGCCTTCGGAGATGACGTTGATGACGATTCCCCTTTTGGCCATCTCCTCGAGTTCCTTCAACTCCTCCTGATCGGCGGAGTTCTGCATATCCGAGGTCATCTGCTCGAGCGGTTTGCCTCCCTCGGGATCGCTTGACTGAAGCGCGCCGAGATCAATCATCGGCATTCGGTCCACTCCGTACCGCCAACCGGGAGCGACGGCGATGCTCACTTTTCCATCCGGGCTGTGCGCCATGGTCCAGCTTGGCGGTGCCTGCTCGGGCACGTTTTTGACGTGAACGGCCGGAGTTCGATTGCAGCCTGCCAGCAGCAGTGCGCCAAAAAGAAGCGCCCGGCTCACAGGATCCCCTTGGTGGCCGCCTGCACCATCGCCTCCGCGAATCGGTCGATCTCGCCTATTGTGGTGTACACATTCGGTGTGATACGGATGCCGCTGACGGGGCCGTAGTTGATTCCCGTTAGGAAGATCGAGTGTTTTGCCATCATCCAGTTCACCAGGTCGTCTACCTTCAGCCCCTGAATCTCCACCGTCGTGATCGCGCAGGAGTGCTCTGGCTTGAGACTCGTGTGGAATCGCACGTTGGGCAAGTCCTTGACTCTATCTACCCAGCGCGATCGCAGGTACCGGAAGCGGGCCGCCTTTCGCTCTAAGCCGATCATTTCGTTGAAGGTTAGAGCCTCTCCGATGGAGTTGTGGTTCGCTGCGGGGTGGGTGCCGATTTCTTCGAATTTGCGGATGTCGGAGGCTTGTTCTTTGGAGGATGCCATCAGGGACCAGAGCTCGGGGATGCGCTCTTTTTTGACGTAGAGGAAGCCGGCTCCGATGGGGGTCATGAGCCACTTGTGCAGCGAGGTGCCATAGAATTCGCAGCCGAGCTGGTCGCG
The DNA here is from genome assembly GCA_041288075.1 of Fimbriimonas sp. Classification (GTDB taxonomy): domain Bacteria; phylum Armatimonadota; class Fimbriimonadia; order Fimbriimonadales; family Fimbriimonadaceae; genus Fimbriimonas. The sequence continues at coordinate 9,724 of JBGGMI010000041.1, read as the reverse complement.
GGAGGAGGGGAATTGGGCGAACGCATGCGCGCCGTCGACGATGACCGGAATGCCGTGTTGCTTGCCGAGGTCGGTAATTGCGCGGATCGGGAAGATTTGGCCGTTGACGAAGGAGACGTGCGAGGTGAGGATCACCTTCGTGCGCGAAGTAATCGCTTCGCGGATCGGCTTGACCAGGTCCTCGGCGGAGGAGGGCACGTCCGGGACGGCGACCTGAACCATTTTGATTCCCTCCCGCCGCTCACGTTGTTGGATGGTGGTGATCATTCGGGGGTAGTCGAGGACGGTGGTGAGGACTTCGTCTCCGCGCTGGAGGTCGAGGCCGAGGAGGCAGGTTTCGAGGGATTCGCTGGCGTTGCGGGTGATCGCCATTTCCTCGGGGCTGCAGCCGAACATCTTGGCCAACCTCGTTCGGACGCTCTCGATTTCGGGTTCGAGCTGCCGCCACATGAAGTAGCTGGGAGCCTGGTTTGAGAGCTGAAGCTGGCGAATCATCATTTCCTGCACCACTCGCGGGGATGGGGAGCAGCCGCCGTTGTTCAGGTTGACGACATTCCGATCGAGGGCGAAAGCCTGCTGGATTTGGGCCCAAAAGTCTTCGTCCTGAGCCGCCGCAATCGGGTCAAAGGAGAGACGAGCAGCCAGCCTTTCCACGAGGTCCAGCGTGTCATCCCGAAAAGCCACTGTAGCCGCCAACCCAGAAACAATCAGTTCACGCCGCGAAACCATGTCGCCAGCATAATTCATTGGAGCGGAGGATGGGGAGGACCGGAGGACCGGAGGGCCGGAGGGGCGGAGGGTCGAGGGTCGAGGGTCGAGGGTCGAGGGTCAGACGTTGAGAGTTAAAGAAGACTTGTCGTCAATGTCTTGTTTTTGTGTCCCTGGCTTTCCGTTGCGACCGACCCAAATCAGTTCTAGAATTTCTCAATGCCACCTCCGGGCCTCCGATTGCCAGTTCCTCCGTTACCCTCCCAACACGTCACACTAAGTTATGTTCCGTCCAAAGCCCAAGGCACCCATCCATCCTGAGTGGATGATCGTCGGGCTGGGGAATCCTGGGCCGGAATACAAGGGCACGCGTCATAACGTTGGCTTCGAGGCAATCGACAAGCTTGCGGAGCGGAACAAGATCAAGCTTGATAAGGGGAAGCAGCAATCACGCCTTGGCCTCGGCACCGTCTCCGGCCGGGATGTGGTCGTTGTGAAGCCACTGACCTTTATGAACCTGAGCGGCCGATCTGTTGCCCCGCTTGCCCGCGAATACAACATCCCTCCTGAGCGAATCCTAGTCATCGCCGACGACCTCGATCTGACGGTCGGCCGAGTGAGGGTGCGGTCCAAAGGGAGCGCGGGCGGGCACAACGGCCACAAAAGCCTGATCGCCGCTCTGGGAACCGAGGAATACCCCCGCATCAAGATTGGCATCGGCTCGGTCGACAAGAGCGATACCATCGACCACGTCCTCGGCAAATTCACTCCCGACGAGCGGCTGGACATCAACGAGGCGGTGGATCAGGCAGTGAGTGGCATTGAGATGGCAATCGCGGACGGGATCGAGCTGGCGATGAACCGCATCAACCCTGCCGGAAGCTAACCGCCAGGACGCGTAGCCATACTGTGCATCCGGGTCGGCCCAGCCACGCTGGGTCACGGCGGTAACCTAATACCGTGCTGACCCCATACGACTGGCAGGAAGGAATCGGCAATCGTGCCCAATTCATCGAGGGCCGTCTTGCCGCCGGTGCCCCTGTGCTAGCCGTCTCCCTCGACGAAGGGATCCTGGTCTTCACCTACCGAAAGCAGGCCGGAAAGATCTACGAAATCTACGACCGCCTGATCTACGCCGGCCTCGGCCAGCAATCAGATATCGAGGCCCTACGGGTAGCCGCCCTCGAATTCGCCAGCAAGGAGGGCTACAACCGAAGCGAAGAGGACGTAACCATCCAGCGAGTTGCTACCGCTATGAGCGGAGCGATGAAGCGTGCCTTTTCCGACTTCACCAGCGCCCCGTTCGTCGGCCGCTCCCTCTTCGGCGAAGTCAACGAAACCCCGCAAGAGGACCTCTACTACGCGATCGACTACGACGGCGATTACACGATGCACCGCATGAGCTGCGCCATCACCGGCAAAGAGGACTCAACCGTTCTGCTCGACAGCCTCAAAGAGATCGACGCCGCCACAAATGTCGACAAAGCGCTCGAACGCCTGACCGAGCTCTGGACGGCCAACGTCCCCGAAGAAGACCGCCAGGCCGACATCAAGCCCGAAGCGGTCCTCCTCGAACGCTCCGGCGAACGAGAAAACCGCTTTCGGTTGCTCTATCCGGAGGAGTTTTAGCTGCCCCTTCTCGCCTCGATGCTCGTCGCAGCGCCGCTCTGGACGCTGGTGCTGGGAGGAGATGTCATGCTCAACGCGGTCGCGCCATCCGATGCCATCTGGAAAGGAATCGCACCCACGGTAAGGGCCGCGGACTTGGCGCTGGCGAACCTGGAAATCCCGCTCACGGACTCTCGCGAGCCGACTCCGTTCAAGACGGCAGAGGAGCTTAAGCGGCGCGACCAGTTCATCCTCAAAGCCTCGCCCGCCCACGCGCCATTCCTCGCCAGAGCGGGCTGGGATATCGTGGCCCAAGCCAACAACCATGCCATGGACTACGGTAGTAACGGCCTTCGCCAGATGCAATCGCTCCTCAGAAAGCACGGTATCGGCTACACGGGGGCAGGTGCCAACTCTGATGTTGCCAGACGGCCAGCGGTCTTCCGATCGAGGCAAGGATTCAGGGTTGCGGTGATCTCGGGAATGGCTTTTGTGTCCTGGACAGCCCTCAGGAAGGTCGGGCCGGCATCAGCCACCTCGTATGGCGTAAACGGCCTCTCATTCAATGGGGTTATCGAGGACGATGCAAAGGCCGACCTGACGGAGTGGATTTCGGAAGCTAAGCGCGTGAGCGACTTTGTCGTTGTGGCGTTCCATTGGGGCACGGAACGCAAGACGCTCCCAAACCTTTACCAAGTTCAGCTCGGACGCGCTGCGATCGATTGCGGTGCGGACATCGTGTGGGGCCACCATCCGCATGTGCTGCAGGGGGCAGAGATCTATCGCGAGAAGCCGATCTTCTACTCGGCCGGGAACCTCGTCTCTCCGCTTCCTGGCGAAACCGCTCTGTTCCGCCTGGCTTACGACGGAGACACGATGAAGGCGTTGGAAGTGCTACCAGCCTGGATCGCAGGCGGGAAAGTGGGGTTCTACGAAGGCCGCACGCGACAAGCCGCACTTACCCGCTTCCGTGGTCTGTGCGCCGATCTCGTCCGCAAATATCCGAACAAGAATTCCGTCGCCGCGCTTCGTTAAGCCTTGTAGATGACGCAGTCGAACCGCTTCTCGGTAGGCAGAAGGCACTCTGAGTCGGTGCAGGCCTGGTAGCTGACGACCACTTCGAATTCGCCTTCGCTTTTCCCGCCGGCGAGCGAAACCTTGATTGGAATCTCAATGGTCCCCTTGTACTGGTCGCCTTCCGACTCTGGGTAGCCAACCTCCGCCTTTAGCGGCCGCACCTCGACGGAGGTGCGGGTTAGCCAGCGGGCGGGAGGGGTATGCGAGTTGAGGTGGAGGCCCTCTGGAATCGTGATTTGGATCATCGCTTCCGCCGTTCCGTCTGGTCCTGCTTGAAGCTCCCGCTGCGACATCGAAACCTTAACTTCGGCAGCCGCTACGGGTTGGGATACGGGGGCTTCCGAGTCTATAGCTTCCTTCGCCGCAGGCTCATCGATTAATGGTAGGGCGGCCGCGAGGAATGCCTCGGTCGCTTGCGGGGCTCGCTGAACCCAGCCGATCATTGCCTCGACGGTTCTGCGAGCCCGCTCCTCGTCTCCAACGGCCACGAGCACACGCAGGGCAATCGCATTTCCGCTTGGAACGGGCTGATCGAAAATGGGCTTGCTGCGTCCGAATATGACTTCGTGACGGTCGGACGTCGAGAAAAAGCCGCCGCCCTCCTCATCCCAAAACCGGGCAACCATCTCCTCCTTCAATCTCAATCCCTCGCCGATGTAGGCAGAGGCGGGAATCTCGCGCGTCTCTCCCCGCTCTTCCAAGAGGTGAGTGAACGCGCCAAGCTTCAGCAGTCCGTCTGCCAAACACGCGTAATCCTCAAGATAGGCAACACCACTTGCCACGCCTTTCGCGATCTGGTGGGGAAGCTCTCCGTTTTCGCGCTCGGCCCGGAGAATCGCCAGTGCGGCCGCTTGGGCCAATTCACCCATGCCCGCTTCCGCAAGTGCACCGATCATGATGCCGTTCCAGCTAACGAGCGCTTTATCATCGAGTGCGGGCCGAATTCTCTGCTCCCTTGCCACGCGCAGTTTTGCCAGGGCCTCGTCGAAGCGTCCGCCATGATCTTCGGCGAGGAACGGGATGTTCGCGCCAGTGAGCTGGTGAGTGGCCTCGTCTTCGAAGTTGCCTTCGGACTTGAAGTTGAACGCCTTCATGAACTCGTCGGCTTCCGCTCCAAGGACTTCACGAAGCTCTGCTTCGGTCCAAACGTAAAACTTCCCTTCCTCACCTTCGCTGTCCGCATCCAGGGCCGAGTAAAAGAAGCCTTCCGGGGCCATCATCTCTCGTGTGAGCCAGTCAATGAGCGTTTGGGCGGCGGCGATGTACAAGCCCGCTAACCTCTGGTCTATAGGGTGGACGATGCCTGCGGCTCTTGCCAAATTTCCGAGCATTAGGGCGTTGTCGTAGAGCATCTTTTCGAAGTGGGGCAGCACCCACTTCTGGTCCGTCGAGTAGCGATGGAAGCCGCCGCCTACGTGGTCGTGGATTCCTCCGTACACGATCTTCTCAAGCGTAAAGGCGGCGACGCTCAGAGAGGCCTCCCGCAAATCCTCGGGTGCATCGGGCTGCAGCGCATACAGTGTCAGGAGCTCAAGCGCCGCATGGGGCGGAAACTTTGGGGCGGCTCCAAATCCGCCATTCTCACTGTCGAACTCTGAAAGCACCGCTCGGACGCACTCGGTACTAAACGGCATGTCGAGCTTTGCGAAGGTGCCCGGGGGTTTGGCGGCCATTGTTTCGCCGATGGCTTTGGCGAGTTGGTCGGCGGCTTTCTGGACATCTTGCGTGCGGGTCCTCCAAGCGGTGGCGACTTGCGTGAGGACGGTGGCGAAGCCCGGGTGTTGTTCCCGGTCTTCCTTCGGGAAATAGGTGCCTGCGAAGAATGGCTTCCGATCGGGCGTCAGAAACACACTCATTGGCCAGCCGCCGCGGCCACTGGTCATCTGGACGGCGGCCATGTAGGCTTCATCCACGTCCGGCCGTTCTTCGCGATCTACTTTGACGCTGACAAAGTCCTGGTTGAGGATCGATGCGATGCCCTCATCCTCGAAGGACTCGTGCTCCATGACGTGGCACCAGTGGCAGGAGGAGTAGCCGACGCTGAGGAATACGGGCTTGTTTTCGGCCTGAGCCTTCTCAAAGGCTTCTTCACTCCAGGGGAACCAGTCGACGGGGTTGTCTTTGTGCTGGAGCAGGTAGGGCGAGGTGGCGTTCTCAAGCCGGTTGGGCATTGAGTCAGTTTAGCGGACGCGTCGCGTTCGCTAAACGGCGGATTAGCGAACGTAGTGGATCTTTGGATCTTCCATGCGGTCGAGAAGCATGATCGCGACTACGGGCATTGGACGCTGCTTGGCAACTTCGCGAGCCTCATCGAAACTGACTTCTTGGGTGGTCATGCCGCTGAGGTCGATCCACTCTGAAAAACGAATCGCTCCGGATTCCGAGCTGAAGCAGGCGAGCCCATGAACGCCATCGTGGCAGAAGCAACCGTACCGGTCGGATGACGGGTGGTGAAGGACGAAGAGCTTGTCGGGGAAAACTTCGTCGAGGCCTACGATTGGGAGTTGAAGTGTCTGGCTCATTGCTTGCCTTATTTCGAATCTTATAGCTGCCGACGTTTCACCAGTAGGGAGTTGCCGCGTAAGAACGGGTTTTTGCTCTACATAGAGCACAGGTGGAGCGTTCGAGATACATGGGCTGATTCCATTGCAAGAACGCTGCTGTGTGTCCGCTATTTCAACGACTCGCGTCCAGCGGGCCTGTCACGGGAGGCAGCGAGTAAGCTTTGCAGTCCCATGGACTACCGGCGCATTTATGTCCGCGATCTTTTTGGCCTTGCGCCTGGAACGGAAACTTCGGCTCATGGCTGGGTGAAGACCCGTCGGGACAGCAAGGGTCTTTCGTTCGTGCAGCTCAACGACGGCTCCTGCTTTCGCGATCTGCAAGTGATCGTCAACGCGGGTGTGCTCGATGATGCCGACTTGAAAAGACTGGTCACGGGAGCTTGTGTGCGCATCGACGGCGCCCTTGTCGAGTCCCCTGCGGCCGGACAGCCGGTCGAGTTGGTCGCATCGGGCGTGGAAGTATTTGGCGAGGCTGATCCAGCCACTTACCCGCTTCAGAAGAAGGGTGCATCCTTCGAATTTCTCCGCGAGATTGGCCACTTGCGCCATCGGGGCAATACGTTTGGAGCCGTTTATCGGGTGCGAAACCGACTGGCTTATGCGATCCATAACTTCTATCAACGGCGAGGCTTTCAGTACCTCCACACGCCGATCATTACTGCCAGTGATGCGGAAGGCGCGGGGGCTATGTTCGCGGTGTCAACCAACTTGCATACAGAGGGAGAGGGCGAGGCGCGGCGGTACAAGCTGGCCAGCAACGATCCTGCCGAGGATTTTTTTGGAAAGCCAGCGTATCTCACCGTAAGCGGCCAACTCGAAGGAGAGACGGTAGCGATGGGAATGACCAACGTCTACACGTTCGGGCCAACTTTCCGAGCTGAGAACTCGAGCACCTCGCGGCACCTGGCGGAGTTCTGGATGATCGAGCCGGAGATGGCCTTCTGCGATCTTGAAGGCAACATGAACCTGGCAGAGGAGTTCCTGCACGAGGTCATCTCCGACGCGCTCGAGCACTGCGCGGAGGACTTGGAATTCTTCAACAAGCGGATCGAGCCCGACCTACTTACGACCCTCCAGCATGTCGTGAACAGTGGCTTTGAGCGGATGACTTATTCGGAAGCGATCAAGCATCTTGAGGGTAGCGGCGAGAACTGGGAGTTTCCCGTTGCGTGGGGCACCGATCTTCAAAGCGAGCACGAGCGGTGGCTGACAGAAGTGAAGGTTGGGCGTCCGGTAATCCTGACGGATTATCCGAAGGAAATTAAAGCGTTCTACATGCGACAAAACGAGGACGGGCGGACGGTTCGAGCCATGGACGTCCTGGCCCCTCGGATTGGAGAGATCATCGGCGGCTCTCAGCGTGAGGAGCGGCTGTCCGTTCTGGAGGCGCGAATCACGGAGATGGGGCTTCCACTCGAAGCCTATTGGTGGTATCTCGATCTGCGCCGCTATGGCTCCGCGCCGCACTCAGGTTTTGGGCTTGGTTTCGAGCGCCTGATGATGTATGTGACGGGCATGAAAAATATCCGCGACGTGATCCCCTACTTCCGCGTTCCTGGGCACGCCGACTTTTGAGGAAGCCGATGAAAAATCGCAAAATTCCACTTGCCACGCAACCGTGCATCTTGATAAGATGTAGATGCTGACGAGACACAGAGGTATTCATGAGTTATCGCACAGACACAAAAGCTTTGGTATTAGCCGTCCTCGCCGATCGGCCTATGCACGGGTATGGCATTTCTCGAGAGATCAAGAGGCGATCGGAGGAGGCGCTGAAGCTGGGGGAGGGGCAGCTTTATCCCATTCTTCATGCCCTGGAGGAACAGGGCTGGATCAAGGGAGAGTGGGAGATGCAAGATGGCGATCCTCCGCGAAAGGTTTATGCCCTCACCGAGTCTGGCGTGGCTGAACTAGCAAAGCGGGCGAAGAGCTGGATGAGCTTTGCGGGAGCGGTGGCTGCTGTTTTGGGTCAGAAGCCCGAGGCTGTCCATGAGTAAGTTGATCGAGACCTATCTCGAGGAACTCGAACAGAAACTCACGCCTCATGTTGGCGCGGAGAGGCGGGAGGAGATCCTTCGCGAGTTGAGGTCGCACCTCTGGATGAGCCGGCAAGCAGGAATTGAAGAGCTGGAGCTATCCGAAGAAGAAGCAGATAAGACCGCGGTCGGATCGATGGGCAACGGAACTCTGATGGCGGAGGATCTGATTCGGCGGGAGTCCGGGCAGGAAACAAGGTCGCCTTGGAAGCTCACCATCATTTCCGGAACGTTTTTGGTGCTGGCGCACCTGACTCCTTGGTTAATGTTTGTCATGCCTTACAGAGTGCTTGGCATCTTTGACCCGCTGTTCTTTGACAAGCTAGTCGAGGCGTTTGTATTACTGGTGTTCGGACTTGCGTGCTATCGGGCTCGCAAGTGGCTCATCGGGCCAATGGCGGCGTGGGTGCTTGGTGCTTTTCTCGTTACCTGGCTTTTCGGCTGGATGGTAGCAGTAGCACCGAGAAATGCCGACAAAGCGAAGGCACTCGCGCAGTTGGACCGAAGCATGCCCAAATATGAGCGGGCCATGGCAGGTGACCTGCGAGACTTCAAGGTTCCCAACGGATTTAACGCCCCCAAGGTGGGAGAAGTCGACAGTCGCATGATCGTTCCGTTTCTTCCTGTCCCATTGGCCAGCGCAAGCCAACAGGGTATTTGGGAACAGTTCGTGCCCACGGCCGGTGAGGCTGGGGCGCTCTGGGCGAAGAACGGTCCGGCTTACGTGAAGAATCTGCGCACCGACATAACGGGATCTGAAGCAAGTGGCACGTTCCTTGCCACGTTGGCCAGAGCCGTTCCAATGGTGGCGGGGACATTCAGTTACGAGATCAGCGTGATAGGCATTACGAATGCTCTGGCGCTGATGCTCGTAAACAGAAGGCGTCGAAGAAAGTCCAATCTTCGAGTCGCGTAGAGCCCTATCGGGCTTTACCGAGACTCGTCGTTGGAGTGAAGCTGGGTGGATCGCTCGCCGGGAAACTGTCTTCGGATGACAGATCCACATGGTGATTCTTCATGGATGCGCTTTGGAGCAGCTTCCGGTCGGTGCTTTTCGCCTGCATCATGCTTATGACTCTCCAGACGCTATAGCCAATGCCTGCCGCAGCGAGCGCGCCGCCGACCAGCATGACCGGTTTGTTGATCCTTTCAAATTCGAGTTTCACTTTCATACCTCTGGGGTTGTTAAACCACCTTCCTATAAGTTGGATTGCCAAACAGCACCCGTGGTTCAAGAAGGCCTAGAGCCTCCCGGCTCAGGAGACATTTCGAGCCAGCTCCACTAGCGCCGGCAACGCCTGTTCTGCGGGATCGGCGATCACGTATATGCCCGGCTGCATGGCTGGGTCGGGGTTGATACGGATGACCATCTTCCCTTCCTCGACGGCCATCTCAGTGAAGCCGTAACTCACCACGCCACTCGTGCCCACCTCCAAGACTACATCAGCCTCGTAAACACCTCTGAGCGCGGCCTCTGATGCCTCGTTGTTCGGAAACTCGCCGAACCAAACCACGTTCGGCCGCATGAGCCCTCCGCAGGCACATCTAAACAGGGTCTCCTCGTGGACGCGTTGCGGCAGCGCTTCCGGATCAAGCGCCTGCAACGATTTACATCGCGTGCAGCAAGCCTGAAGGATGTCCCCGTGCAGTTTGAATACTCTCGTCGATCCCGCCCTCTCATGTAGGGGATCGACATTGGAGGTCACAACCGTTACTCTCCTGGCAAACTCC
>JBGGMI010000040.1:0-27853 GCA_041288075.1 Fimbriimonas sp. | reverse complement strand
CAAACTGCTATTAATCTCGCTGACGGTTTGCAGGATCGCGAGGTGAAGGTGCTGGGCACATCGCCGGAGGCGATTGCCATGGCGGAGGATCGGGAGCAGTTCGATGCGCTGCTGACGCGGCTCAACATTCCTCGTCCGCGGGGCAAGGCGGTGCGGACCTTTGATGAGGCTCGGACCGTTGCTCGTGAAGTGGGCTACCCGGTTTTGGTGCGTCCCAGCTTCGTGCTCGGTGGGCGGGCGATGGAGATTGTTTTTGGCGAGGGGCAGCTTCGCGGGTTTTATCGCGAGGCGGAGATGGCGAACCCAGGGCAGCCGGTTCTGGTGGACAAATATCTGCTCGGAAAGGAAGCCGAGGTGGACGTGATTTCCGACGGCGTCGACACGTTGGTGCCCGGGATCATGGAGCACATCGAGCGGGCCGGGGTCCACAGCGGTGACAGCATGGCGGTGTATCCGGCGATCAGCTTGAGCAACGATGTTCAGGCTCAGATGGTGCGCTCTGCTTGCGAGATTGCGCGGGCCCTGGGCGTGAAGGGGCTGATGAATATTCAGTTCGTGGTCGCACCGGATGAGGATGGGAACGAGGCCGCTTACGTGTTGGAGGTCAACCCTCGGGCTTCACGGACGGTGCCTTATCTGAGCAAGGTGACGGGCATCTCGATGGTAGCGCTTGCGACGAAGTGCATGATGGGCAAGACGCTGAAAGAGATGGGCTACGAGAGCGGGCTGTGGATTCTCGGTCCGGCGCCTGCGCTTGGGCAGCCTTCCTCGAATGAGGGGGGTGAGGCGGCTTGCGCGATGCCGGCGATGGCGGACGCTTTCGGATTGAAGGTGCGGGAGCCGGAGCCGTTTTATAAGGGTTATGTGCTGCCGGAAGAGTGCTTTAAGACCGGGAAGTATGAGTTGCCTGCTCCGAGTGTTTTCGCGATTAAGGCACCGGTTTTTAGTTTTCAGAAGCTAGCGAAAGTGGAGCCCAGCTTAGGGCCGGAAATGAAGTCGACGGGCGAGATTCTTGGGATCGACAAGACGTTCGAGGGGGCTCTCTATAAGGCGATGGTGGCGAGTGGGATCACCTTTAAGGGCGATGGATATGTGCTGGTTACCGTGCAAGACATGGACAAACCGCAAGCAATCGAGATAGCCAAACAGCTTCATGCATCGGGCCGGAAGATCGCGGCCACACCGGGAACGGCGGCGGCTTTCGAGGGGGCGGGGATTCCTTGCGAGAGCGTAAATAAGATCCAGATGGGTTCACCCAATATCCTCGAGCTGATCATGGCGGGCGAGGTGAGTTTGATGATCAACACGCCATCCCTGAACGAGACGAGCGAGAGTGAGGCGGCGCGGATTCGACGGGCTTGTATCGAGACTGGGGTGCCCTGCGTCACGAGCATCGACACGGCGGCAGCTCTCATTCGCGCACTGGATGTCTTTGCCAATCCGGAAGCCGCCATGTGCGTGCGGCTGGAAGAGTACTTCGCCTAGATTCCGCCGCGAGCTCGGATGAGCTTTTCGGCGGCTGTCGCGTGATGGACCGTCGTCTCCATGAGAGGCGTACGTCCACTTGAGTTCATCGCGGTCAGGTCCGCACCGGCATCGATCAGCACCTCGGCGACGGCTTTCTGGTTGCCATGGGCAGCCGCGTGCAAGGGTGTCGTGCCCCAGTGGCCGTTCTGGTTGACGGCGTTTACATCGGCTCCGGCAGCCAGTAACACTCGCGCCACCTCCACCTGGTTCTTCCAAGCGGCCCAGTGCAGCGGCGTCGAAAAATCGGCGTCGACACTACGCACCAACTCCGGCTCTTGGGCAAGCAGCTCGTTGACCGCTGCGAGGTCTCCGTTTTTCACAGCGCGGAAGAACGCTTTCTCGTTCGGCGTCATTAAGCAATATCCTGACACGTTCGAATCTTAGGTGCTATCGAAGACTGGAACAAAAACCTGCAAAAACACCGTATCCCTTTGCGTTCCGGAGAGTCTTACTAAGCAGGCTTGGAAACGGCGGAGGAAGCGTCTTTTGCTCCAGATTCAAAGGAACCTCGGAGAAAAGGGCCCCGAATAGGGTTTTTGAGCCTATACTTGGAATAAGCTAGGAAAGCGGGAATCTCCGTCCAAAAAACAGCCATGGGAAGGCTAAAGCGAAGATGGATAAGTGCGGCTCTTATGGGAGCGTTGCCGGCGGCAGCGGTTTCTCAGTCGCCCTTTAACGTCGATACCGAAAAAACAGCCGCGAAGCAGCAAGAGCTTGGCGGGACCGCGGCGATCGACATCATCACGCTGAAGGCCACCGGCCCCGGCGCTCCACTCCGCTACGGCAACGTCGTCGAGAAGTCTGAACGCATCCAACTCGGCAACGAAATGCTCATCGCTGGGCGCGACTATATGGTCGACTACGCGACGGGCGTCGTGTACCTTAAGCGAGCGCAAAAGGCGGGCCAGATCCTCACGGTGGCGTATCGCTACAAAGAGGGTGCTGCCGCGATCGCTGCCGCAGCCGGAAATCCGTTCGCGGGCCTGCAGGCCATGCGGTACTCCATCGCTCCCGAGTCGCTGACGATGCTCATGGGCTTTGGAATGACCGAGCGCGCGGCCGATGGCACGGTGCTGCAGAGCAACGTCTTTGGATTCCAGAACAACTTTAAGTTCGGAGGCGGCGGAGCCGTCAACGGTCTGTACGTTTACGGCGACCGCGAGAAGTCGAACACCAGCGCGGGCCTGAACATGAGCCTGAATGGGAAGCCGGGCGATGCTTCCACAGACGAAGGCAAGTCTCAGCTCATCCTTCAGCAGCTTCAATCCAAGTTCGGCACCGGCAAGATCAGCGTCGATTATCAGGACATCAGCAAGAACTTCACGAACTTCGGAACGGTGAAGGGCTCGGGCTACGATGACGCGGCGGTCCAGCGGCTGATGAATGAGAAGGGGCTTACCCGGCTCGGCTTCAACATGGAAGGCGTGAGCGGCTTCAGCTCGTCCTTCAAGAACGTGAAGGACGACAAGGGCGGCGTCACCTGGCGGAGCTTTGGCTACAACCAGGGTGGACTGAACGTGAAGTGGTCCTCGCAGAAGGTCGATCAGGCGTTCGCGAGATTCAAGGACATTGCCGAGGCGGACCGTGATCAGTTGGCGCGAGAGGCGGGCATGACGCGGAACAACCTCGTCGGCGACTTCGCAGGCAAGAGCTCCAAGTTCAGCTTCAACAACTTCGCTATCCAGGACGAGGCGACCGGCAAGGGGATCACCCGAAAGGAATACGCCATCGACACAAGCCGTATCAAGTTCAACCTTGGCGAGCAGGACGTGGCGGAAGGGTTCACCCGGTTTGCAAGCCTTCTCGGAGACGAGCAGGGTCGCTATACCAAGGAAGCGGGCATGAAGCGCAATTGGATGGGGCTGCAGGCCTCGATCTTCGGCGGCAGCACCCCCCTCAGCTTCTCGCAAAGCCTCGTCGGCACGAAGGACGGCAGCTTTAAGAGCCAGGACATCTCGGCGGGCGGCAAGAGCTGGAGCCTTCAGCACACCTCGCGAAAGGTGGACGCAGGTTTCAATCGGTTGGATTCCCTGCAAGAGCCCGAGATCGCCGGGCACATCACGACCGTCGCGAACATGTACAACGCGGTCAATCCGAACGTAGGTGCCGAGCGTGGCTGGTTCACGAAGAGTGCAGGCATCGACCGGACCTACACGCGGCTGCAGGCTGAGCCGTTCAAGGACTGGAAGTTCTCTGCAGGCAAGCTGAACCTGGATGGACAGAAGGACGGCGGATCGGTCACGACCGTGGATCTGGCTGGAAAGAACGCGAATTTTTACTACCGAAAGCAGGAGCTGGGCGCGCAGTTCGCTGAGCTGACCAACCTGATGGAGTTCGAGCGGCAGCGCCTAGGCACGATCGCTGGGCTCGAGCGCACGGACTTCGGCATGAACCTGAGCTTCTCGGGCGGCAAAAAGCTGGACATTGGGCAGATGGACGCGTCCACCGCCGGTGAGAACGCATCGCGCAAGAGCATCGCTTTCAAGGACAAAAAGATCGACGTCCAGGTGACGACTCGAGAGGTCTCACCCGGGTTTGCCAACGTCAATCAGTTGGTCGATCCGGAGAAGGATCTGCTGGCAGCGATGACCGGATTCAAACAGACGGAGGGCAGGATTAACTGGCAGCTCAACTCGAAGTTCAGCATCCAGGCTTATCTTTCCGAGGCAAGAAACGATCAGACCGATGAGCTTCGGCGCATCCGCAACATGGTCGTGGATTGGTCGCCCGATCAGAAGACGAAATTCAACTACGTCGACTATCAGAACAAGAACGACCAGCCTTTGGCGGTGCTGTTCGCGAACGAGATCCAGCGGCTAACGGTTTCGCGCAATCTGGACAAGTACGGCAACCTGCTGTTCATGGACGAGAAGGTCAAGTTCGACGGGCAAAGCGGCACCCAGCCGGATTGGCACAAGCAATATCTCGCTTACGAGACCAAGCTGAACGACAAGACCAGCGTCAAAACCGAGCAGACTCGCACCAAATTCGAGGACGGGAAGAAAGAGGACATCAATTCGAACACCGTCAGCACGGAGCTTTCGAAGCGCGTTGGCGTTAGCGTTACGGAGACGAAGGTCGATCGTGACGGCGACGAGCACGACGAGAAGAAGCGAAACTACGGATTCTGGTTCGACCTTGGCAATGGCTTGCGAATGAGCTACGGCTATGCGCGGCACCTGAACGGTGAGGACGCCGGGGCGATGACCTCGTCGGCAGCGATTGGACAGGGCGTGGGCGTCATCGGCGCGAACCAGACGAACGTGCAGCAAGCAAACGTAGGAGGCATGACGTTCGGCGGCATGTACGGCGTCAACACCTGGGATGAGCAGAATGGCCGGACCCAGTCGTTCTCCAACGTCAATATCTCGACCGCAAAGCCTTTCCGATTCCTCGCTTTTCAGAACGTTAAGTTCAACCTCGGACTCGATACCGCTGCCGACCAGGGCAAGTGGCTGAAAGAGAATCGCCTGATCGCCGTAGAGGGGCAGCTTGCGAAAGGCACCGTTGGCTTCGAGTACAAGAGCCAGATTCACCAGAGCGGTTACCGTGGCATCGACCGCACCTTCCTCTTCTCCACCGATCAGTCCGACAAGAATTGGCTGCGCGCCTCGATGCGGTACAAGGTGCGAACGCTGCCTTGGGACGAGGTCGTAGCGATTCGCGACTTCAACGTCAGTATCAAGCCGAACAAGAACTTGGAGCTGACGCACCAGATGCAGACCAACCCTGAGGTTGTGAAGTCGGACGCTTTCCTCGGCTCAGTGCCGCAGGCGGCTCGTGCCAACAAGTGGCGGATGGACTACCGCGCTAACAAGAACTTCACGTTTGGCGCGGCATGGGACGAGCTGAAGGATGAGCAGAACAAGACGGACCTGCGAACGGCCGGCGTCAACTTCAAGTTCTTCGAGTCGACGGGTTCCCCCTTGGCCCTGTACTACGGTCTGGAGCAATCCAGCAACCCGAGTCTCCGTCGCTCGATTCACCGTTACAGCATCAAATACGATCAGAAGACCGGTCCGAACCAGAACTTCAGCCTCTTCTTGGGGAACGTGAGCTACCAGCACAGCATCCTGGACGGGCAGTTGCGGAACAACTGGACGGCCCGCCTGGACTACCAATTCAGGTTCTAGCAATCATGCGCTAAGGCTCGATCCTGCGAGTGCAGAAGTATGCTTTCGCAGGTTCTGCTTCCCTAGTAACAATACCGGCAACTGGAAGATAAACCCAGTATTAGTGCCTGCATTCTAGCTGCCCTCCGATGGCACCTTAGAAGGATAGCGGGCGTAAGCAAAAGCTGGCGTTTCGATCCAAACCGTTGTGTTGGACTAAGGAAGGTGCCTTCCCTTCCTGATGAACCCCGAAAGGATTAGACCATGAATTTCAACAAATCACTATTGATCGGCTTGTCCGCAATTGCCCTCATCGGCTGCGGCGGAGGCGGCGGAGACACTGGATTCTCCCAGGACCCCAGCAAGCTGCGCGTAGCGGTGGCCAACTATCAAGAGCCAAGCTCGCTCGACGCCTATTGGGGCGACCAGCGATTCGTCGAGAACGTGCCCGGCGGATATCTCTCCGGCTACGCGAGTGTTGCCCCCGGAACGGGCAGCGTCGAATTCCGTGACGAGCCAGGCCGAGGCCTGGTAGCGAAGTCCGAGCCTGCAACGACCCTCGTGAGCGGCAACTACTTCACCTCGGTGACGTGGAACTCCGAAGATGGACCAAGGGCAATGATCGTGCAAGACGAGCACATGTCGTTAGCAGGGAAGGGCAAGGCGCGCTTTTTGCACACGGCCGCAAATCTCGGCCAGGTCGACGTCTATATCGTTCCTGCGGCAACCGATATCCGTTCGCTCGAGCCGAGCTTCAAGAACGTACAGCCAGGTGCTGCAACTCCCTACGTGGAGTTCACGCCTCAGTATGTTGACGTCGTGGTCACCCGCCCCGGCCAGAAAACGCAGCTCTTTGCCTACGGCGTAGAATTGGCTTCGCAGGGAGTGCGCTCCGTGATCATGACTCGCAACCAGGCTTCCAACCTCTGGGCGATGGTTCTCAAGGATTCGGAGTTCTAAACTCTCCCAATCAAAACCCCCGCTTCACGTGAGGTGGAGCGGGGCTTTTTTGTGCCTATACTCACTTCGATGTCCTCAGCGATCCTTCTGCTCGCCCTAGCGAGTCAAATCCCCCTCTTTTCCTCTTCCGGAACGGGCTGGTCTCCGACGGGACTCCAGCTTACGGCGGAAGCGCCAACACTACGCCTTACGAGTCCGGAAGCAGGCCCGAACCCTTGGTCCAGTTCCGCGCACAAAAAGACTGAGGGAGCGTTGGCTGCGGGGGATGTCGTGAGCTTTTCTGCGCGGATGCGCAGCCCGAACAGGGCGAAGATCGGCATCATGTTCGAGCAGGCGTCGCCGCCTAACACGAAATACATCGCAAGCGTCGTGATTCCACCTTCAACTTGGCAGGAATATCGATTCGCCGGAATGGTGGCCCGCGACTTAGCGGCGGGCGAAGCTCAAGTTGCTCTATTTATGGGCTACGGAGCGGGCACGGTGGAGATCCAGGATATCAAGCTCGAGAATCTTGGCAAAGTCGATCTGGCGAAGATTCCCCAGACGATCGATTACTACGGAGCATCTGAAAACTCGCCCGCATGGCGAAAGGAGGCGCTCGCCCGCATCGAGAAGTTTAGAAAGGGTGATCTCACGATTCGGCTCCTGGACAAGAACGGCAGGCCCATCCGTGGGGCGAAGGTTACGGTGGAGCAGACGCGGCACAACTTCCGCTTCGGAACCGCAGCTCCCGCGGCGCGCCTGGTCGGCACAACCCCAGAAGATTTACGATTCCAGGAAACGGTACGGCGGCTTTACAACACCGTCACCTTCGAAAACGATCTCAAGTGGAATGCTCTTGAGAACCAGGACTACTCGAAAGTTGATCAGGCCCTTGCCTGGATGAAGAAGAACGGCATCGAGGCGCGTGGTCATAACCTCGTTTGGGGTGCGCAGCGGTGGCTACCAGCGGGGCTTTGGCAGAAGTCCGACGACGAGGTGCGCCGACTGGTCGAGCAACGAGTTAGGGGCACGGCAACTCGATTTGCAGGGAAGGTCTACCTTTGGGATGTCGTGAACGAGGCGGTCACCGAAACGGCGCTGTGGGACAGGATCGGCTGGCGGACCTTCTCCGATGTGTTCAAGTGGGCGCGCGAGTCCGATCCGAAGGCACTCCTCGCTTACAACGATTACAACATCACGGAGGAGAATGAGGCTGGTCCGGGGCACAGGAATAGAGCGAAGCAACGGCTCGATTTGCTCGTGAAAGATGGCGCTCCGTTCGACGTCATCGGTATCCAGGCGCATGTGGGAGTGCCGATGACCCCCATGAAGCGCGTCCTCCAGATTCTCGATGAAATGGGATCCTACGGCAAGCAGCTCGAGATCACCGAATACGATTTGGGGGTTGTGAACGACGACGTGAACGGCCAGCATATGGACGACTTCCTCACCGCGTGCTTTAGCCATCCAAAGGTCGGTGCCTTCATCATGTGGGGGTTCTGGGAAGGCTCGCACTGGAGGGCAGCACAAGGCGGCGCGATGATTCGCAAGGATTGGAGTTGGCGGCCGGCGGCGAAGGTGTGGGAAGAGCTGACCAAAAAGCGCTGGTGGACGCGCGCGACAAAGCTCACCGACAACAATGGCTCGATTAAGCTGCGGGCGTTCAAGGGCGAATACAACGTCAAGGTGAATGGCGAGGTGATTGGTGGAACCGGCCCAACGGGCGATTCCACCGTACTCACCTACAACATGAATCGCTAGCCGCCAAGCGTCTTGATTGCGCCCGCCGACGTCTGTCGGAAGAAGACGAGCGGGTGCTTCAAGAACAGCCTGATAGCGGGAATCGCCGCCTTGTCGCCGTACTCCGCCAGGGCATTGATCGCCGTGTTTCGAGCGCCGAAGGAGTCCTCCTTCAAGACTTCGAGCAATGCCTTATACGCCCGCTTTTCACCGGGCAAGTCCTTGAGGCGGCCCAGGTAGCGAATCGCGTTCACTCGGACAGGTTCTGAAGGAGGATTTGCCATCACTTCTAAGCATTTGAGGCGGGCTGCGCCGGGATGCTTATCCACCCACCAGTCGAGAGCGGCGGTTCGGAACCCGTCGTTGTAGCTGTCTTTCCGCCAGCCTTCCTCCGCCAGCGACTCGGCTGCGGTTACCTTCAACAAGGTGCGAAAGGCCGTTTGTCGGCGAAGAACGTTGGGATCAGACTGGTACACGCTCCTCAGCTCGGTCAGCGTGTCGTTGCTCAGGCTGGGGAAGGAGGAGAGGCGATCCATGGCAGCGTTGCCCATTCCGGCGGTTAGCACGGGGAACCAGCTTCTTAGCCACTCTTCGGCGTTTGGCCGTGGTTGGTTTGGACCTCTGCCACCCTGGGCAGGTCTGACCTCGCCAAGATAGCGAGCAAGCAGCGGCTCTTGTGGGATGTTCTTGGCAAAGGCGAGCGCATCCTCGGCATCGAGGGCGCGGAGGAACTTGTCCATCACCCGCGCCTTGGAGCCGGCGTTTGGAGCGTTTTGGAAGAGCGCGATCTTGTCGTTCAGGGTCAGCGCGTTCTTGTAATCGAACTCCGACATCACCCACACTTCAGGATCGACGAGCACCGGCTTTCCGGCTGCTCCAGGGAACGGAACGCGGACCTCGTGCTCCATAAGGCGCACTCGCTTCTTGATCCAGTTGGAGCCGTCGAGCACCCATACGTCCAGGTCGAGATCGAAGACGTGCTTGGTGGTCTGGGTGATCACGACATCGGAGCCGGACCAGTCAATCTGCAGATGAGGCGCTTCGGGGGTGAAGAACCATTGGTTCATGAACCCGGTTAGATCACCGCCGGTCGCCTTCGACCATGTTTTGAAGAACGCCTTGGTGTCGAAGGAGGTGTACTTGCGCTCGTTCAGATACTGCTTGCAAGCAGCCCAGAACTTCTCCTCACCCAGCATGTGCATGAGCATGAACATGCGAGAGGCACCTCCTGGATAAAGGAATCCATCGAACATGTCGAGCGGATCCTTGTAGCCGGCGTAGACCATGCCCCGATACGGTTTCGCCTGATGCGCGCCCAAACCGCCATTGAAGGTGTCGTATCGCGACAGCGTAAAGGCGTCTTCGCCGCTCCAGTTTGTGGCGGTTGGCGGTTTATGCCTGGCGTAGAAGCTCGGAAGGAAACTAGCCCATCCTTCGTTAATCCAACCGTCTGCCCAGCCGTTCGTTGTAACCGTGTCGCCGAACCACTGGTGGGCGAGCTCGTGGAGGACCAAGCCTTCCGAATCGGCCAGAGGCTTTGCTGAACGGGGGTGCAGAGAATGGATGGTGTTCGTCACCATCGTGATGTTCTCCATGCCACCAAACATGTAATCGGGCACCACCACCTGGCTGAATTTCGCGTAGGGGTAACGGAAGCCCGTCAATTCCGAGTAGAGGCGCACCATGTCGGCGGTGCCATCAAAGGCTGAAGCGCCCATTTCTTTCAGGCCCTGGGGCACGTACCAATCGACCGGAAGGCTTCCCCATTGCTCATGGCCCTTCTCGTACGGGCCGGCGACAAAGGCGATCAGGTAGGTGACGTGGGGCTGATCCATCTTCCAGTGGAAGATTGATCGGTTCCCCGTATGCACTGTGTCGACGTGTCTGCCGTTGCTGAGCGCAAAGTAGCCTTTTGGAACGTCGATGGTGCCTTCGCTGGTGGCCTTGTCATCTGGATAGTCGTAGGTGACGAGCCAGAAGCGGTTGTCTTCCATTTCACCTTGCGTATAGATGGATGGCGTCTTAGCTGGGAACGCTCGCTTGGCAGGGATGAAGTAAAGGCCCGCTCTCGGGCGGCCGTTGTATCGGATTCGAATGTCGACGGCTCGGCCATCCCTTTTGCCTGCCGGTAAGGTGACGTACAGCTTCTCACCGGCAACTCGATTGGCCGCCGCGACTCCATCGACCCGCACCGAGTTGATCTTCAGCTCGCCGCGGTCAAACCAGACCTCTTTGGTTCCAACGTTTGGCTTGATCCGGTTGGTGATGTCTCCCACGACCGACTTGTTGGGTTCATCGAGGACGACCTGCCACTTTACATCCTGCAGGTCATAAGGGTGGGGCCGCGTTTGGGCGTAGAGCGTGCCCGAAAGGGTTGCGAGGGCGAGGATGGCCAGGTGCCGGTGCATTTAACCATTATTCACTGGTGACGACCACTTTAATTCCTATGGTGGCGATGATCGCCGCAGCTTCCGTGCATTCTTCCTTCGATCCATGGTGGACGACCGACTTTCCCAGGTGATGGACTTCCCACGTCTCCATCTCCGCCTCGGGCAAGGAGCAACCGGTAGCAGCCATGAGAATGTGCGTCACTTCTTCCATTGTGTTGTGGTCGTTGTCGTACACGGTCACGATGTAATGCGGCCCCGACGACGTGCTGCCATCATCGATCTCCGTATGTTCGATGATGCCGGGGGCGCTCAGTCGTTCCATTCCTTCATGACCTCTGCCCTCACGCCAATGCTGGCGATGATTGCCGCGGCCTGATCGCACTCTTCTCTGCCCGCGAAGTGCACGGGTGCCTTGCCGAAGGTGTGCGCCTCCCACATCTCAATGAAGGCTTCTTCTTCGTCGCAGTGGGTCGCCCGCATCAGGATCTGCATGACATCGTCCATGTTTGTATGGTCGTTGTTATAGATAACGACCATCCACGCGCCTTCTCCTGCGCCAATATCATCAAGTTCCGGATCGAGAAGAACGAGGCTCATCTATCTCTTTAGATTATGGGCCATGATCATGCCTATGGCCTCTGGAAAGACCGTCAGCTCCACCCGCATCGAAATGGCGGAGATTATGGAGCCCCAGCATGCCAACTTTCTTGGCAAGGTCTTCGGTGGTGTGATTTTGGCGAAGATCGACCTGTGCGCTTACTTCGTGGCGTCGCGATTTGCAGAGACCATTTGTGTAACCGCCAGCTTTGACCGCGTCGATTTCCACGACCCGATCGAAGTTGGCGAGCTCATCACGCTCGTGGGCTTTGTCTCCTTTGTCGGGCGCACGAGTGTCGAGGTCACGATCGAAGTCTTCGCGGAAAGCATCCTCGCGGGATCGAAACGGCACACGAACACCGCTAGAGTCACCATGGTTGCGATAAGGGACAATAGGCCTAGCGAGGTTCCGCGCCTGATTTTCGAAACGCGCGAAGACAAAATCCGGTATCTCGAAGGCAAAGCTCGAAGGGAACTCCGGTTCAAGCAGAGAGAAGAGAGGGACAGACTATTCGAGCAGTTCAGCCATGCGGATGAGGCAGAACTAGATCGGTTGCTTGCTCTGGACAAAGTGAGCTAGAACAACCGTAGTTGCCCCGCTTGTCCTACAATGAATCATGGCAAGACTTGCCGTCCCGCGCCGTTCGAGAGCCTTTGGTGCGCTCGCGGTAGCCGCTGTGCTGATTGGCCCCGCACTCCTTTGGCGAAAAGCTTCTTCTGAGGCCAAGACTGAGTCCGTCTCAAACTTTAAGCTGGCGTTCACGATGCCGGAAGGATGGATTGAAAGGCCGCACAGCCCGCAAACGCTCTTCCTTTACATGGATCCGAAGACTCGAGTGTCCATGCGCGGCGCTGCTAGCCAAGTCGTCGCGGATGAGAATCCTACTCCCGACCTCGATCGGGATACGCTCACAAACCAGTTCGCTCGGGTAACCATCGACAACCTCGGTTGGAAAGCAGAGATTCTCGGCACGGTGGATTGCGAGGGAGGCAGTTACCGGCTCATCCGGCGCGAAACGGGAGATCGGACGATTGTGAGTGGAATCGCCGTTCGCGGAAACACTACCATCATCATCACTCTGGCCGGCATTGGAAAAGCCAAGCCGCACATCGACGCCCAGATTCCGCACTTCCGCGATTACTTGGCATCGACAACCCTCACGAAGTCCATCATGTATTAACGGGCTTGCAAAGCGGCCGCTGAATATCGTAAGAAGGACTGTGCGGCCTTTATTCGCAATCCTCTCACTGTTACCACTTGCTATATGGGGCTGCGGATCGTCGGCTCCACCGCCCGCTGCTCCCCCTGCGGTAGCGGCTGCCCAAGCGCCGGTTCATCCTTGGATCCTCTCCTGCGTCGACGCAAACGATCCCGAGCCGGCGTTGCTCTGGAATGGTCTGATCGGCGTGCGTCTCGCCCGCGATGGCACCGGGATCGGCCCGGATGGAAATCCCTTGGGGTTCTTTGCGATCGACGAGTACGAGTCGACCGGAGAAGAAAAGATTCGAACGCTCCCCAACCCGATGGCCGCATCCTTCAAGGCCGGCGGCGACACGATCGACCCTCAAAACGGCGCCGGCTATCAGCAGAACCTCGATATGGGGAACGGCATTCTGATGACGAAGTGGGAGCAGGAAGTTGGCGGCGCGAAGCTCAAGGTGGAGGTGCAAACGGTTATTCATCCCGAGCAGCGAATTCTTGCCGATCAGTGGACCTTCATCTCCTCGAGTCCCGTCGAGATCACCGGCGAGATTCCCATCGCCGCCGCCTCATTCGAGGTGGTACCCGGAGGCTCGACAACCGAGTTCCGAATGCGATCTAAAATGGCACCCTCCGACATGAAGGTTCTAAGCGTCTTCGCCGCATCGGGAGGCGCAACCGCGAAGGGAATGCCGAGCTCGGTGGAGGTGAAAGGGAAGTCGGTCATCTTCCAAGGAGCAGGCGACGGCGGACGGCCAACTTCCTTCCAGCGGATTCACAGCTTCGGCAAGAGCCCCAACTGGATTTCCATGATGGCCGCACGGGGCGTGGCCTATAGAATGCGGGTAGGTTGGGATGATCCCGAGCCATTGCCAACCTTCCAAGCTCTTAGTGCCGCGAGCGCGCAGATATGGCACGAGCGCTGGAAGACCGACATCGAAATCGATGGACCAGTAGAGGATCAGCGGGCGGTTCGGTCGTTTTTGTTCTACTTGCGGTCTGCGGTCCATCCGGAATCGACGATGTCCGTTTCGCCGATGGGGTTGAGCAATCAGCAGTACAACGGCCACGTCTTTTGGGATGCCGACATCTGGGTCTTCCCAGCCTTGGCGTTGATCTCGCCGGAGACGGCGATTCAGATTGCTAAGTATCGCGTGTTCACAGAGCCAACAGCCGAGCGTAACTTTGCAGATTGGTTGTGGAACGGGCGTCCGATCGCCACAGGAAAGCTGGGGCATGTCGCCACCACACGCTCACCCAGGGCGGCAATGTTTCCATGGGAATCGAGTGTCAGTGGAAAGGAAACCGTGCCTGGCTCATCGAAGTTCGAGCACCATATCACTGGCAGCGTAGCTTTTATCTCACAAAAAGCGGCCGTCTTAGGGCTACTCGGAACTGAAGAAGCGGGGGAGATTGTTCATCAGGCGGGCAATTTTTACAGATGGCGTTCAGACGAAATGGCTTCGAAGTCCGCACCGCTAGAAATAAAAGGCACGATGAGCCCCGATGAGAACCATGTCGGTGACAATGACCTCTACACGAACCTGCTGGCCGAGTGGTGCGCCTACGGCGGCAAATTCCAGTCATGGAGATGGATTGCTCACACAGGCGAAATTAGTTTTGAGATCAAGCTCCCGAAAGACGCCACATCCTTCCTCACCTATGACAACGACCCGCTCAAAGGCTACAAACAAGCCGCGGCCGTCCTCGCCATTTACCCCCTCCAATACCCGCCCGCCGAGATGCAGGCGAAGGTGATGATGGATCGCTTCGCGGACAAGGTCACCGAAAACGGCCCCGCCATGTCCGACTCCATCCACGCCCTGATCTGGGCACGGCTAGGCGAAAAGGAGAAGGCGTACACCACCTGGCACGAAAGCTGGCAGCCCTTCACCAACCACCCTTTGATGCTGTTCAGTGAAAAACGAAAGAAGGCCGTCACCTACTTCACCACCGGCGCGGCCGGGTCCCTGCAGACGGTCCTATACGGATTTTTGGGGATTAGGATAGACTCGGAACAGGTGCCCGGAGCAGCGTGGTCCAAAAAACTTCATGGTGATTCTTGGTTGAGCATTAAGCCCAATTTGCCGCCATCATGGAAGTCGGTGAAGTTCAAGAACTTCAAATTGCTTGGCGAGTCCTACACGCTGACTGCCACCCCCACAGCCACGAAGGTGGTCCCAGGAGAGTAAACGTATGCCCAATGTCGTTCTGACTGTCGATTGCGAAGGTGCAATGCACGACCGGTGCTATACCGGCGATTACATCAAGGTTTTAGAAAAAGAGTTCGTCCCCTGTACGTGGCTGATCCACGTTTCACTGAAAGACCCCAGCGCCAATACGAACCTTTACTATCACGAGTTCGTGCACAAGATCCCCAGTTGGCATGAGATCGGCATGAAGGTCAATTTCGAGAACGAGCGCGGCTATGTCGAGGACCAGAAGGAGCGAGGAAACATCCTCTGGGTCGCTCGCGACACGCTCAAGTCCCACATGATCAAGTGCACCGCCTTCCGAGCCGGCGCATTTGCTCTCACGCCTGGCGACGTTCCTTACCTTGAAGAAATGGGAATCCTGGTCGACAGCTCGATCGTTCCAGACGCCGACTACAAGATGTTCGTCGATTGGAAGGGTGCCCCTCGCGAGCCGTACCATTCCGACAAGGCTGACCTCAAGAAGGAAGGTAAGAATCGCGTGCTTCACCTGCCAGTGGCTACTCATAACGGCAAGCACGGCTACCTAGATTCCTCCTTCGAAGAGCTCGTCGAGCTGATCAACGCGAACATGGACCGCGAAGTCATTACTCTCGGCTTACGCGATTATCAAGACAGCGTCGATACCCTCCGCAAGGTCATCTACTACTTCCGCGAAAAGGGCGCCCACTTCACCACCATGACTCAGGCTGCCAGCGAGCACTACGAGCACCACGAAGCCCTCGCCAGCGTGCATTAATAGTCGCTCTTAGACCGGCGTTGCCCTCCTCAGGAGCACCAAGCAGAACCACTTGGTGCTCCGCTAACCTCCGCTTTTTAGGGAGCACGTCGTGGCGGCACAGGCTGCAAGATGCGCCGCCGCTCCGGCGTCAGTCGATCCAGCAGCGCCTGCGAATACTCATATCCAAACCGAGTCGAACCCCAAAGCGGCCCATACCGGTAGATCGTCACCCTCCGCTCCCCTGGGTTGGTGCGGCTCGACCCGCCGTGCATCAAACCATCCACAAACAACAAGGCATCGCCCTTGGAAAGATACAAGGGAATGGCCCCCGGCAAAGCATCCATCCGATCTCCGCGGCCATAGTCGCCCGCTAGCGGGTGAGGGAAGTTCGATTTGTGGCTGCCCGGAACAACCATCGTCGGCCCATCGCCTGGCCCCACGTCCGTAAGCGCAAGGATGATGTTGCACTGGCCGCACCGAAACACCCCGTTCTCATACTGATACTTGCCTCGCAGGGCCCCCTGATAGCCGCCCGAGTGCACAGGATGATGCCCGCCGACGGTGCGAACGCTCAGCATGCATTCATCGATAAACAAACCGTCCACGTACGATCCAGCTTCTCCACAATAGCGATGCACATGACTGATCCACCCAGGATGGTCGATCAGCTCCTCGAACGGCCCTCCAAGCTCCACGCAGTTATGAATCTCGAGCCCCGTGTCCTTCGTGTAGTCCCGCCGCTCCGCGTTCCCTATCCACTCGCCAAATTCCACGTGCGGCAGTTCATCGATCGCGTCGTTCAGCCGCTGCACCAGCTCCGGCTCGGCCGCACCCTTGAGAACGATGTACCCGTTCAGATCAAAGAAGAAATCGTCGAGAGCGGTCGGCGTCATTTGGCCAAGTTCGGATTCTCAGCCATGTACTGATCCGCGTTTTCCTTGGTAACTTTCACCGTCGGAAGGATGATCCGCTTGTCGGTCGGCTGCTTCCCTTTGAGAATCTCCGCTGCCAGCTCGATGGCCTTGGGACCGGGGCCTGGATATTTGAATGTGGCATCCAACTTGCCGTCCTTGATCATCTGAACCACTTCTTCCTGACACCCGTCGACCCCTACGAACAGGGGCCGCTTTGCAGGCTTGTTCGACGCAGCTTCATAAGCCATCAGCGCCCCAATCGCCATTTCGTCGTTGTGCGCATACACCGCGTCGATGGGCTTTCCGCTCTGGAGGAATGTCTCCATGTAGCTCTGGGCCGCCTGCCGCTGATACTTGCAGTCGTCCCCGAAAATGATCTTGATGCCGGGAGCCTTCTTGAAAGACTCCATCGCTCCCTCCCGGCGATCGATTGTCGGCTTAATATCGCTAATCCCCTGCACCATCAGCACTGTGCCCTTCCCGCCGAGCTTTTCGACGATGAACTGCCCCGCCTGGCGACCGATCTCCCGATTGTCGCCGCCGATGTAAGCCGTCCACTTGTCCCCCTTCACCTCACGGTCAAGCAGGATCACCGGAATGCCCTTGTCGAAAGCCTTGTCCGTCGCAGCCTGCACCGCCTCTGTAGCCGGAGAAACGAGGAGCACCTTGGGATTCTTGAGCAGGAAGGTCTCGATTACGTTGATCTGCTTGTTCGGATCATCTTCCGCCGCCTGCATTTCGTAGCTCATCTCAGACGCGTGCTGCTCGGCCGCGGTCTTCGTGTCCGCATCAAAAACCTGCCGCCAGGGGTCCGCGCTGTTGGCCTGAGAAAAGGCGACCAGCGGCTTATCGGCAGCGGGCGCGGAGGTTGAGGATCCTGTAGTGGACGTCTCCGGCTTGTCCCCGGAACCGCATCCGACGAGAGCCAAGGCGACGAGTGCAAGCGCGTAATTGATCTTCATTGAGTCAAGTCTTCCTTCCGATGTTCTGCAAGTAAACCGCAAGCAGGATGATAACCCCTTTCCAACCCTGCCCGACGTAGTAATTCACACCTTTCAGGATCAGCAGCACGTTGAGACAGACGATAAATAGTGCGCCCACAAAGGTGCCCAGCGCGCTGCCATAGCCCCCGATCAACGCCGTGCCGCCCACAACCGCCGCCGTGATCGCGTCGAGCTCGTAACCCGCACCGGCGCTCGGCTGCCCATTGTTCGTCCGGGCGGTGAACACCAGCGCGGCCAGCCCCACGCAGAAGCCGTTGAATGCAAACGCACCCACCCGAACTCTGTCAACAGGAACGCCCGCATACAGCGACGCCAGCGAGTTTCCGCCAATCGCATACACGCGCCGTCCGAACACTGTCTTGCGAAGAATAACCGCGCCCGCAATCGTAATCACGATTAACAGCCAACCTGCTGTGGGAAGCCCCAGATAGGTCTCACGAAAGACATTCAGCTCGTCCTTCAGCCCGGACACGTTGGCGTTGTTCGTATAGACGTACGCGACTCCACGAAGGCTGACCATCCCCGCGAGGGTAACGATAAATGGCTGCAGCTTCGTAAGCCCGATGATCGCTCCCTGAACCGCCCCGATCAGGGTTCCAATGAACAGCACATACAAGATGGTTGCCCACGTGGGAGCCGCGTGAGCCAGCCACATGGCGGTGATGCAGTTGAGAAGTCCCAAAGCCGAGCCAACACTAAGATCGATGCCGCCGCTAATGATCACGAAGGTCGCACCGATCGCAAGAATTCCCGGCACCGCGAGCTGGTTGAGAACGTTCTCCAGATTCCCTTTCGAGAAGAACACGGAGCCGAAGAGCGAATCCGGAGTGTTCGTCCGATCGGTTAGGATGAACGCGATAACCAGGAGGATAAGAAGTCCTGCGAGGGCCTGATAGCGTTGGAGCAGCGGCAACATCTTTTCGAATGGCGGATTCCCTGCACATGATAGAGCAAAAGCAACCGTTAGCTGGCGCACTCTAAAATGGAGCGTGCGCGATCACGTCATTGTCTGCGGCCTGGGGCAGGTGGGATACCAGGTCACCTGCCTCTTACTGGACCTTGGCGAGTCGGTCGAAGTCATCACGCAAAAGGCAAGGGAAGAATGGGTGCGCCACGCCCGCGAAAAGGGTGCGAAGATCGAGTACGCGGACGCCCGCGACCCGGCTGCCCTAGAGCAAGCCGGCATTGCTGAGGCAAAAGTGCTCGTCGCCTGCACTTCCAGCGACAGCACGAACATCGAAGTAGGACTAGACGCAAAACGCCTCCGGCCCGACATGCGCGTGATCGTTCGTGTCTTCGATCGGAACCTCGCGGCCCGCCTGAGCGAAAGCTTTGGGCTCGAAACGATCTCGACAGCGGGAGTCGCCGGCTCCGCCTTCGCTTTGGCCGGATTGGGCGAGCACGCGATCAGCGAGTTCGAGCTCGAAGGTGCCCCAATGACAGTGGTCCGGCTGGAAGCAAAGGAGGCGCATCTTAGCGGGAAAACCATCGCCGAAGCCGCAAAGCAAATTGCCTTTCCTATTCTCCTAAAGATCGGTGCCAATGGCATTGCCGACTTGACGCCTGACCCCACTTACATGCTGCAGGATGGCGACGTCGTAAAGGCAGTGGTACCGTCGGCGTCGATCCGGAAGCTTCAGCAGATGGAAGATGACACAGACGAGTTCGATTCGCTCCTAAAAGTGCTCCTGCGCGCACTGAATCCTCTAACTCTGCCGAGACTCTTGGCGAGCATGTGGACAAACACCACCCCTGAGTTGCGCGCCGTGTTCGTGCTCGTCAACATCGTGATTCTCTCCAGCGTGGTGGTTTTTCACTACGGTATGAATCTCGAGCCCATCGACGCTCTCTACTACGTGATCACAACCGTGACCACTGTGGGATATGGAGACATAACGCCTATCGATGCCACGGTTCCGATCAAGCTCTTCTCCTGCCTTCTCATGGTGCTTGGCTCGGCTTCGATCGCCATTTCCTATTCGATCGTTACGGACTACATCGTCTCACAGCGTTTACTGCAGCTTGGCGGAAGGCGACGATTGCCTCACCACGACCACGTGATCGTTGCCGGACTTGGAGATGTGGGCTTTCGCGCGGCGGAAGAGCTCTCTGCGTCAGGAGCGAAGGTGGTGCTTGTGGACAGCAGCATGATGAACTCTCATGTTGGCGTTGCCCAGCGGCACTTTCCCGTCATCGTCGGCGACGCGCGCGATGTGGCGATCCTGAAAACTGCTCACGGGGGAAAGGCGAAGGCCATTATCGCAACCACGAATGACGACGCCGCCAACCTTAGCATCGGCCTTGCCGCGAAAGCATTGCAGCCTCACATCCGGGCCGTTGTGCGCATCGCCGATGGCGAATTCGCAAGGAAGGTGACTGCGGGCACCAACTTGGAGGCGGCAATCAGCGCTGCTGCCGTTTCGGGACCCGTGTTCGCAGGAGCCGCCCTGAATCCAGGCTGGCTAACTTCGTTTGTTATGGATGAAGGTCTGGTCACTCTGGCACGAAGTAGCCAAGACTCCCCCGGAGCTTTCCAGGTCGGCGACGTCTGGGTGGCCGCACGATTGCAGAAGCTGGCCTCTACTTGAGCGGCTCGATTTCCAGCCTTCGGAACTCGACCTCCGATCCCTCGGCCTGAATCGCGATCTGCCCCTTGTTGGCTGTAGCGTTTGTGCCCTTGTTGACAAGCGTGTTGTTCACCCAAACCGTGACGGTGTTGCCGCTGCATTCGATCACCATCGTGTTCCACTCGCCCAGCGGCTTCTCGGTCCTGTCAGTCAAGTTCTTGATGCGGCGCGCCCTGTTTCCGTCCACGCCCCAGTTTTCCTTCGGGCCGCGCCGTGCTTCCATGTCCGGAACTTCGATGTCTTCCCCGATGCACCAAAAGTCGCCCGCATCGCCACTCTGCATCTGCACCTCGATGGACTGCGGAAACATTTCGTATAGCCGTCGAGGGATCGACGCATGCACAAGGATTCCGCAGTTGCCTGGCTTGTTGGCAAATCGATATTCGGCGTTGAGCTTGTATTCGTTGTAAGCCCTGTCTGTGATCAGGTGTCCACCCGGAGTGCCGAGGCTCACCAGTAGTCCATTCCGAACGATGAACGGACGCACAGCCGCGGGGTTCTTGTCGAGCTCCGGGACATCCATGTGCCATCCCGAGAGGTCCTTACCATTGAAGAGTGACGTTGCCCTTGCCTGGGACGGGGCAAGCACTGCGGCTGCTAGTAAAAACGCGAGGCTCATAATAGGAGTCTACAGCCAACACCGCGTAAACGGGCACTAGCTATGCAATACGCCAAGACGTTAGACGGAGCCAGGATGGAGGCGGCAAAGGGTGTGAGAGCCCGCTGTCCCAGTTGCGGCATGCATGTCATCCCAAAGTGCGGCCGGATCAAGGTGCATCACTGGGCGCATGAGGCGGGATATGACTGCGACGCTTGGTACGAGCCGGAAACCGAATGGCACCGGACCTGGAAAAACCTATTTCCAACGGATCAGTGTGAAGTCGCAATGGGCGAGCACCGGGCGGATATTCGAACTCCGAAGGGGCTTGTGATCGAGCTGCAGAACTCGGCTATCGCCCCGGAGGAGATCGAGATACGGGAGCACTTCTATCGCAACATGATCTGGATTGTGAACGCGGAGAAATTTGCAGGCAGCTTCTTCTTGATGAAGCTCATGGACGCGCAAAGGCACGTGTTCTCATTCAAGTGGAAACACAGGAAACCCAGTTGGACATTTGCACGCCGGCCTGTCTACTTCGACTTCGGCCCCAACTGCCTATCGAGCCTTCTTGGAGCCGAGGAGCGGGAACCAAGCGACCGATTCGTGACGGGCGGGTTTCCTTCGCAATTCGAGAAAAGGAAGATTGTCCGGTATTGCCCTTCGAGACCGGGTCGTGTCTTGGTAGACGAACAGCTCTCACAACTCCCAGCAGACGTCTTGACCCGCTCCGTTCTGCTCAAGCAGACGCTATATGACAACGGCAGAGGCTCCGTACGAGCGTTCAGCCGCGCCGAATTGTTGCGGATCTGTGGCCTCTGAGTGCTTTACAATGTTCTAATCACATGGTTGCCTTAACCCTTTCGTTCTTGCTTTTGGCACAGGCAGGAGCAGACGTCGTGACGCTGAATGCAGGAGCCACCCGCGTACCCGCCCTGCTGCAGCAAATTGCGTCATTGACCGGAAAGCAGCTCAAAGCCGCCCCGCAGCTTGAGGACGAAGTCCTCTTTCTTCATCTGAATGCACGTCCCGTACAGGAAATCCTCGACGGAATTGCCGAGGTGTGCCACGCCGAGTGGGAAACGAAATCCGACACGCTATGGCTCACCAAATCCGCCAAGCGATCCAACCAGGACCGCCTGGCAGAATCTGCCCAACTCGCAAAGGAATTCTCCGCCGTCATGGAGGAGGAATTCCGCACCCATGAAGACATTGCTTGGACGGAGAAGGATGTCCAATCCCGATTCGACGCACTCGAAAAGCTGCCTGCGCGGCAACTGCCCGACGCGTCCGAGAGCATGCGCCACTCGATGCCAAAAGCAAGGCTCTTCCGCCGCATCGCTCGATCCATGGACCTAAAGGCTCTGCTTTCACTGCCCCAGCAGGAGAGCTTCTCCTTTTCCACGAGCCCAACCCGAACCCAAAGGCCCCTGCCCGCGGCGGCACAAGGAGCCCTGAGAGATTTCCTGAGGGAACAGGAGCTCATCATGCGTAGAGTCGCGCCCCCCGTCGACCCAGAAGCCATCCGCGGCCAAATGCTCGATTACGTAGCGGGCAGTTACCACACGCAAGTCCAAGAACCTGCCACCGCCCTCCTCACCTTCGAACGCCTCAGCCGTGACGCTCTCTTCTTCGTCGTCAACGTCTTCGATCGCGATGGCTATCGAGTCGGCACCTACTCGCGCAGCTTCGTCCTAAAACCCACGGAGGCTCAGCCCTTCCCGTATCCCCACATGGCCGAGTGGCAATCAGAAAGGCTCGAACCCTCCCGCGAAATGAAGGCCGCAGTAGCCGCCTACGGGTCAGAAACAGAACCCTTCGAGAACTATCCCGGCGTAGAGCAGCCCGAAAAGCTCGAACCAATAGGTTTCTTCGTGAACAGCGGTCTCGCCAAGCTAGCCAGCAAAGCCAAGACGGACGTCATCGCCCGTGTACCTGACAACATCATCTTTACCTACTACAGCCAAGCCCCACGAGTCCAAACCCTCGGTGCATTCGCGAACCAAGTTCTGAGCAAGGACACGAGAACCACCGTAAAAAACAACGTCCTCCTAATTGAGCCAAAGCTAAGCGAAGAGTGCTACATGTCTCGCGCTAAACGATCGTCACTCGGCAAGCTGATCCGAAGCGGCGAGCTGCCGTCACTCGAAGCTTTCGCCGCCTACGCCGTCGACCAACGCGAGCAGGGCCACAACCTGCTCTGCATGATCGCCCTCAGCCTGAACCATCTCGGCCGGCAAGCCACCCCACTCCTGCAAACCTTGACGGAGTCCTCTGGACGAAACCAGCTCCGCTTCTACGCCACCCTTCCAAAGGGCCAGCAACCGGGTACCACCACCTTCTCCCAATTAACACCCCTCCAGAGAGAGCTGATCACAACATACATGCTCCGACAAAGAGGTTTCAGAGGGAAATGGGCACCCCAAGATCCCGTCCGCGGCGCAAAAAGCGCACTTTCCGAGCCCACGCTGGTCCTTCCAAACGGCATCCCACCTGACACTCTCGTATCCTTTAACATCCACAAGCGCGCCTCCGTCTATATCAGCGACAAAACAGGGGCACGTTCTGTGATGGAAGCGGGTGAGTTCGGCGCACTATTGGCTGATCTGGAGAATGGCAGAGCCCCGCGCTTGACTCCCGGATTCCTAGACAATCCAATTGCGCCGGCCGAAAGAACCTGGTTTATGTTCAAGTTCGTGGTGCCAGAGGTCAACGAATCCGAGTTCACCCTCAAAGCCGACCAACTAACCGGCCCCCCGGTGCAAACCTGGAAATCTCTCCCAGCCGAGCACACCAAAGCCATCCAGACGCTTTACGACATCATGAAAAAGGGACCGGGCGGTTTCCTCCAATAACAGCGATACAATAAACGAGTGCGGAAGCGGTGGCCCTCCTACATTGCATGCGTCGTCCCAATCGCAGTCCTCGGAGCTGCCTTTTACGTCACCAAGCCCCTGCCCGAACCGCCAAACATCCCGCGAAACTCTCCCAGCAAGAGTCGACATTCTTTGCGCTTTGCGGGAGACCGTGGCGCCAGGGACATTCGGGCGAATCCACAGAGAACCACAATCGAGGAATTGCTAGCCGTGAAGCGACCCGAGGGCGTGGATGGCGGTGAAACGCACAGGCGTCACGAGCCCTTCGAAACTAATCTATGGATGGTGGAAGCAAAGGTCATCGAGTCGGTCGTTCGAGCCGATGGCGATTTCTACTTGGTAATCGAATCCAATTCGGGAGCTAGAACCGTGGCCGAGATCCCCGATCCGAAGCACTTGCAGGACAGCCACTATCGGAAGGAGATCACTGCGGCTCGAGCCTCGGTGCTCAAGATGTTGAATCCAACCGCCCAGCCAAAGCCATGCAGCCTCCTTGCAACGATCACTGGTATCGGATTCTTCGGGCAGCAGGGCAAAGCTGGCAACGGAGCTCGGCTTAACCCGGTAATCGACATCCGATGGATCGATTAGCCGTTCCTGAACTTGACACCCGTGCCGGGCATCAGTCGAGCGCCGCTCTTTCCCTTTGCACCCTTCGAGTTCTTGCCCCAACCCAGAAAGCCAACGCCATCGATCGTTGCACGGTCGTTCACGTTCTTAACTTCCGATGTAGGGTGATATTTCTGTTCGAGCTCTCGTCGTGTGGCCGCAATCTGAGGCTCTAAAGGGCTCCCCTTGCACTTGGCAGGATCGGGCACCTCGACAACTGCTTGTCCGCCCTTGTCCCCCTGAACCACCATGTAGTAGTCCCCATCCTTTTTGAGCTGAACGCTCCTAATCGTCGCCTCGACTTCCCAAGTGCTGGTCTCAAAGGGTCCCGTTCGGCCAGCTACGGTCTCTCCGCCCTTCGTTGCGGCAATCTCCTCTACCGTGGTTGTCTTCGGTCGCAGGTCGATGGTTGCGGCGTCCGCATCGGTTGCTGTCTTTACAGCCAGCCGCGCCGCCGGTGGTTTGGGCTGTGCGTCAGTGGCGGGGGCATCTTCCTTTGAGCCACATCCCCAAAGGCCGCCAAGGCAAAGGACCGTCGACACAAACACGAACTCCCGCTTCATGGTGTTACTATTCTATCTCGGAAAAATCTTACCTACCATGAGACGCGCGTTCACGCTCATCGAGTTGCTAGTGGTGATAGCGATCATCGCGCTGCTCGCCGCGATTCTCTTTCCCGTGTTCGCTCGAGCCAAGGAAGCAGCAAAGAAGGCGAACTGCCTCTCAAATATTCGTCAGATCGGAATGGCCACCGCTATGTATGCCACAGACAATGACGGCGCGTATCCGCAAACCAAGCAGTCCAGCGCAAACCCTGAATTCGACGACATCGCCGGAGGCATCGAGGAACCGGACTACGCATCCCCGTTCCTACTCGTTGGCTCCTATACAGGCAGTCCCATTTCTACCGAAGACGACATCCCCAAGCAGAGGCTTTTCGCATGTCCATCAGATGTCGATCCCTTCGGACGCGCATGTGCTGCAATCGACCCCGATGCCGGCGCTGTCACTTCTTACGTGATGAATGCATATCTGGCGTTTGGCCTTCGCGAAACGCAGGTCGATAAGCCGGCCGACTTCATCACCTTTGCCGAGCGTCGCTCCGACAGTGGTGGTGGGCTGAGCCCCTATTGCGATTACGTCTACCGCCCCTGGTTCAATAGTGGCAATCCGGTCGCCCCCGAAGATGAAATGGACCCGGTAAGCGGCGCAATCGCCACCCGAAGGCATGGCGAACAATCGAACTTCGTATGCGCCGATGGCCATGCGCGTTCATGGCCATGGGACGCAACGTTTAGCTCATATCGAGACCTTCACCGTCCAAGGTGAAACGTCAGGCGCTACCACTTCTCGGACGTGTCGTCGAGCCAAGGGAACCACTGCGGCGCTGGCTGAAGCATCGCCTGCTCAGGATTTCCCCAAACCGTCGAGCTCACCGTTTTCCACCACTGCGGCATGAGGTGGTACTTGGCATGGGTGTCAGCCATCACCCAGTTCGACCCCTTCAGGTGCCGCTCAAATCCGCCCGCCCGATCCGGTCGAACGATCTCCCGATTCTGAGCCCAAGCAGACTCCGCAATAAAAATCTTGCTCGAAGGCGCCGTCAGCTCGCTGACGCTGCCCCCGTTCAATGCGAATCGAGCGACCCCGCCCGGCTGCCGATAGAAGTAGTAATTCAGCGCATAAGCCAGCGGCTCGCCGGGAATAGCCTGTCCGCTTGCATTCTTGGGAGGGCCACTGGTGTCTGAGGGGCACGAGAAGATTTTGAGATTCTTCGTATACGGCTGTAACAGGTCCGCCCACGAAAGCTCAGAAATGCCTGCGCCATTGTGGAAAGCAAACTGAGTCCAAGGTGGCCCCACATAGGCAGGCGGCGCCGGATAGTTCGCCATCGGCAGCGTGTCGTCACTGTCGGCAAGATAAAGGTAAAGACCCGTCCCGATCTGCTTCGAATTGCTCAGACAGGCAGTCTTCTTCGCAGCCTCTTTCGCCTGCGCAAAGACAGGGAAGAGGATGGCGGCAAGAATCGCGATAATCGCGATCACGACGAGGAGTTCGATCAGTGTAAATGCTCTCCGCATGGCTTTTCTCGAAGTTTAATATACGCTAAGTTTTTGAGTTCTCCGACAAGGAAATAGATTCCCTTAGGAGCGCCTTGGCCGCTTCGTGCTCAGCAATGGCTTCATTCAATCGCTGCGCATTAAGCGGACTGCTCATCAAGTAAGCCGTGGCGTCCATCGGCTCCCGATCCTCTCGTGAATTCATATCCATCGCGTCACCCATAACTTGAAACCTCGAAATTACTTAACCCGCGCCCCCTCAGGAGCCTCGCTCTCCGGCGACAACAAAATCGCCCCGCCATCCTCACGAGTCGCCGCCAGCAACATCCCCTGGCTCTCGACGCCCCGCAACATCGCCGGCTTCAGGTTATAAACCACCACAATCTGCCGCCCAATCAAATCCACCGGCTCGTAATCCTTCCGAATCCCCGCCACGATCTGGCGCTTCTCCTCGCCGATCATCACCTGCAGCTTCATCAGCTTGTCGCTCTTATCCACCGGCTCTGCCTCCACGATACGCGCCACCCGCAGCTGAACCTTCAAAAAGTCCTCGATCGCAATAGGTTCCTGTACAACAACGGGCGCAACAGGCGCTTCTACTTTAGGTGCTTCCATCTTAGGCTTCTCAACTTTCTTCAAATCCAAACGCGGGAAAATCGGCTGCGGCTGCTGAACCGTCGTTTCTGCTGGTAGTGAGGCATCGGTTCCGATCGCATCCCATGTGAGGACCGGTTCCATGCCAAGTTGCGCCGCAATGGCGTCAGCCGTGCGAGGCATTATTGGTCTGATAAGACCCTCGGCAGTGCGAAGGCACATGAGCATGGAGCGGAGTACGGCTCCTAGCTCTGGATCGTTCTTCTTTGCGAGCGCCCAAGGAGCCCGGGTGTCGATGTATTTGTTCAAGAATCGAATTACATTTACAGCGTGTTCGGTTGCCTGATCAACTCGAAAAGTCTCCATCGAAGATTCGAATCCCTGCTTAGCGGCCGCAATAGCCCGCAATGCATCTTCTTCTACTGGACCATCAGGAATCTGCCCGTTGACAAACTTGTGAGTCATCGCCAGCGACCGGTTCAAAGCGTTCCCAAGGTCGTTCGCCAGGTGCGTGTTGTACTTCAGGTCGAACTCTTCATAAGAGAACATCGCATCCTGCTCGAAAGGCATCACCGACGCCATGTAGTACCGAACCGCATCGATCGCCACCTCGGGAGCGCAACCCGCGCGCGAAGCCAAGTCCTGCGCCAGCTCCATCGGAGCCACCACGTTCCCCTTCGACTTAGAAATCTTCTCGCCGCCCATCAGCAGCCACGCGTGCCCCACCAACGTGTCCGGCAAAGGCAGCTCGCAGCCCAAAAGCATCGCCGGCCAAAGCGTCGCATGGAACCGAGTCAAGATGTCCTTGCCCATCCACTGAACTTCCGCCGGCCAACGATCCCGCCAGTCCGGGTTAGAAGGCCAACCCGTCGCCGCCACATAGTTGATCAGCGCGTCGAACCAGACGTAGACGACCTGGGTTGGGTCGCTGGGGACTGGGATGCCACAGCCCGGGTTTTGGCGGGAGATGCAGACGTCTCGGAGGCCCTGGCGAATAAATGAGGTGACTTCGTTTTTCCGGCTCTCGGGGAGGATGAACTTGGGGTTGGCCTCGATGTGGGCGAGCAGGGGCTCTTGGAAGGAACTCATCCGGAAGAAGTAGTTATTCTCCTGAACCCAGCGAACTTC
>JBGGMI010000039.1:0-2938 GCA_041288075.1 Fimbriimonas sp. | reverse complement strand
CGTTTGGCATAAGCCGCACTCCATATCCCTCGGATTCCAGTAAATTTGTGGCAAACTCGAGCTTCTCGGGAGCAATGGGAGAGGCGGGGCTGACGAACGCGATGGTATCGCCAGGTTTGAGCGCACGCGGCTTCACTCACCTATTTTGCGGGATCGTTGGGTTCCGGTGCAGGCAAACTTTCTTGCGCCTCCGAGCGTCGGACTAGAACAGATCATGCATAAGCGCCGCATCGTTGGTTTCCTTGCCGTGGTGATCGCCATGGCCCTTATCGGTTGCGGAGGCGGCGGTGGCGGTTTCTTCACGACGTCAACAACTGCCACGACAAGCACCACGAGCACGACCAGCGGGCTCGATCTGACTTACACCACCAACTGGACCGCCGAGTCTGCCAGTCCGACCGGCCAATCCGCCAGGATCCGCCTCTTGAATGAAAACGGCGGAGTCATTACGCAACGCGTGGTGAATAACAGCGGCAGCACCCAGACGGTAACTCTGACCGATGTGCCGACAGGCTTCTACACTGTCGAGACTCAGCTTTTCTCCGGATCGAACGCAACGGGAACGGTAACAGGGTTCCTAGAGACGGTTGTGCAGGGCCAGACTAGCGTCCAGACCACCGTTGGGGCAGCCCTGACGGATATCAAAGTGACTCCCACAGCTCAAAGCTTGGTGGTTGGAGATGCGCAGCAAATGGCAGTGGCGGGGCTCACGGCCAACGGATCCCTGACCTTTTTGGCGCCGAATTCTATCACGTGGTCCGCCACTGGGGCGATCTCTGTTTCGGCTGATGGCATTGTCACCGCAAATGTCGCGGGTACCGGAACGGTGACGGCGACACACACGAGCGGTGCCACCGACTCCACGACGATCACGGTAACCACAGTAAGCGCAAATCGCTCGAAGTGGACCGTTATGGTTTTTCTGAACGCCGCGAACGATTTATACGGCTTTGCTCCGCCTGACATGAATGAGATGGAGCGCGTTGCAGGTAATTCTCAGGTGCGCTTTGTGGTCCAATGGAAGCAGGTTCAAGGCGTAGGCGGCAACGCGAATCCCTTGTTTAGCGGAACAAGGCGGTATCTGATCAAGCCGGACACGTCCAGCACGATCGTTAGCGAAGTCGTGCAGAGCTTGGGCGTCAACGTCGACATGGGCCGGCCGGAAACGCTAAACGAGTTCGTGGACTGGACCAAGCAGAACTTCCCGGCGGATCGCTACTGCCTGATCGTTTGGAATCACGGAAATGGTTGGCATCGAGAACCCGAGCAGCCGGGCAGAGTCAGAGGTGTGAGCTACGACGATCATACGGGGCACGCGATTCAGACCTGGCAGCTACCGACAGCGATGCAGGGTCAGAACGTCGACGTTTTCTCCTTCGATGCGTGCCTCATGCAGATGCTGGAAGTCATTTCCGAGTTGCAGCCCTACGCGCCCTACGTCGTGGCGAGCGAAGAGAACACACCCGGCTATGGCTATCCCTATCACGTCATTTTCGGGCCATGGACTCAGAATCCAGCCGCTTCCACGAGGGACCTCACCAAGACGTTTGTGGATGGACACACCGGTTACCAGTCGTATCAGAACGACGTCATCACGCAGAGTTCGGTCGATTCATCCCGGATCGATGAGCTGTTGACGGCCGTGGATCACCTGGCGGGGGCCTTAATTGCGAATCGAAACGACCTCACGACCATCGCACCGAACATTCGGAACAACTCGATGAAGTACGCCTTCCGCGGAGACGGTCGCTACTACTACGATCTCTGGGACATCGCGAATCGGCTGCAGAGCGCAAACACAGCGGCAGCTATCAAGACGGCGGCGGCCGAGGTGAAGACGGCGGTCGAAGCGGCGGTGGTGTGGAATGGGTTCACGCCTCTGTCGGCAGGGAGTCACGGCATTTCAATCGACTTCTCGCCGGCGAACGCGTTCGCGCAGTATCAGACGGATTACAGCCTCACGCGCTTGGCTCGGGAGACCCGGTGGGACGAGTGGTTGGCGATTGCACCCTAGCATTAATATGCTAATATGTGTTTATGAGGACGACGCTTGAGCTGCCCGACGAATTATTTCGGATGGCAAAAATCGCTTCAGTCCAGCGAGGAACCTCGCTCAAAGAGCTGGTCACGAAGGCCCTTCGCCGGGAACTGGGCCTTGAGGAACCTGAGGAAAAGAGCAAGCGGGTTGTCTTTCCGCTTATGCCGAGGACGGGGAAGGTGAGAATGACGCCCGAGTCGGTTGCCAGAGCAGACGAAGAGAGCATGCGAAGAGATGCCGGCTGGTGAGCCAGCGAAAACTTCTTGACGTCAACGTCGTGCTGCCGCTCATGTTTGGCGATCATTCGCACGCCGACGCGGCCACTGCTTGGCTGGCGAGGCAAGAGGAGCCGCGATCGCTACTGCTTTGCCGGGTTGTTCAACTGGGCACACTGCGATTACTCACCAATGCATCCGCCATGACGGGTCAGCCGATCGAGGGTTCTGACTTCTGGTCACTTTGGGACCGCATGTTAGAGGATGCTCGCTTCGACTTTGCGGAAGAGCCGCTCCTACTGGAGCAAAGTTGGCGTGCACTTGCCAAGTCCCGAGTTCGCGGCTGCGTGGACAACGACTGGTACTTGGCTGCGTTCGCAACGGCGGCAGGCTGCTCGATCGTAAGTTTCGACAAAGGCTTCGGCCGCTTCAAAGGTCTAACGTTGGAATTCCTTGCCTAGGCGTTTCGGAACCTGAAGTGCCGCTGTAGCGTAGAATAGAGACACAACGGGGGCGAACGGGTTCGACAGAGCTGGTTCGAATTTCGGATGCGAGCAGTGGATTCTCGTTGGCCACGTAAAAAAAAAGAAAAAAAGCAAAAGCGAACAACAACTTCGCCTACGCGGCCTAATACCCGCGTTGTCCACCTCTTCCCGAGCCGGTAGGGAGAGTTCTGGGCATAACT
>JBGGMI010000038.1:0-3265 GCA_041288075.1 Fimbriimonas sp. | reverse complement strand
GCTGAGTTCATGGGCGGTCTCGCGATCCTGTTAGGCTTCTTCACTCCACTCGCCGCATTCGCGCTGGCATGCGTGATGGCCGTTGCGACTTATAAGAGCATGAGCCAACCGGACGCTTGGAACTTACTTTTCACCAGCGGTAAAGCGCAGGATGTATCCCGGTTCTTCTACACCTTTTCGCTCTTAGTCGCGTGCGTCGCGGTGACGGTGATGGGCGCGGGCAAGATCTCACTGGACGGCAAGCTCTTTCGGGGCAAGAAGCCTTGATTCGCGAGGCTACGGCGGCGGATATGCCGCAAGTTTGGTCGCTGATCGGCGAGCTTGCAGCGTTCGAAAGGCTTTCGCATGCAGTGACGGGTTCTGCAGAAGCCTTGGCAGAGCACCTCGGCAAGCACTTCTATTGCTTTGTGTGCCTGGAAGGAGATGAGACAGTGGGTTATTGTCTTGGCTTCAATACTTACTCGACCTTCCGCACGCAGCCGGGACTATGGCTGGAAGATTTGTACGTGACGCCTTCCAGAAGAGGGCAGGGGCATGGGAAGGCGATGCTTCAGTTCCTGATCGACTGGTGCGCACGCGAGGGGTTTGGGCGGCTGGAGTGGTCGGTTCTCGATTGGAACGTTGGCGCGATCGGATTCTATGAGCGGATGGGTGCGACGCTCTTGCCGGACTGGCGAATCTGCCGCGTGAGCTTCTAAGGCGACATACTGAAGGTATGGCTTCCTCCGATCCTCGCTTGCCGGTAGCGAGGAGGTTGGGCGGGATGGTTAGCGGATCGCGTCTGGTTCGCGTTCTCAGCTATCGCGATTTTCGGCTGCTGTGGATCGGAGCGTTTATCAGCTTTACGGGGAGCTGGGTTCAGAATGTGGCGCAGGGGTACTTCGTGTACCGCCTTACCGGAAGCGAAGCCGCGCTAGCTCTCGTATCGTTCTGCTCAAGTGTCCCGGTCTTTCTTTTTGCTTTCCTCGCGGGGACGATGAGCGATGCTTTCGACAAGCGAAAGGTGCTCACGATTGCGATGCTTTGTCTCTCGGCGGCCTCGCT
Organism: Fimbriimonas sp.; assembly: GCA_041288075.1. Taxonomy (GTDB): domain Bacteria; phylum Armatimonadota; class Fimbriimonadia; order Fimbriimonadales; family Fimbriimonadaceae; genus Fimbriimonas. Next base: position 2,221 of record JBGGMI010000038.1, on the reverse strand, counting down.
GTTTATGTCGGCCGCGACCTACTTCGGGTTCGTGCGGTACTGGCACATCGTTTGTGTGGCACTCTTTGTCGGCCTTGTGGGCTGCGTGGAGATGCCGACTCGGCAATCGATCGTGAGCCGCGTGGTGCCAGCAGAAGACTTGGCGGCGGCGGTGCCGGTCAATGCGATGACCTTCAACGTGGCGCGAATCTTTGGCCCGGCGATCGGCGGCGTGATTCTGTCGACGATGGGAGTGCCGCTTTGCTACCTTACGAACGGAATCACCTTTATCGCGCTGATCTGGGCGGTTCGGGCGATTCAAGCCGATTTGACGCCACATCCGAGGGAAGCTCAGCCGATACGGGACTTGCTCTTTGAAGGCATGCGCTATACGATGCGCGATGGGCGGTTGAAGACGCTGTTTTTCCTCGAGACGATCACCGCTGCTGCCGGTTTGGCTTACATAACTCTTTTGCCAGCATTCGTCGAGCAGGTGATGGGGCTTGGGTTGGAGCCGGCGAAGAAGGCTTTGGGTATGGCTTACACGTGCGTCGGGATCGGCGCACTAATCGGGCTGCTGGTCATCACGCAGCTCGCGCACAGCGAGAAGAAAGGCACGATCATCCGTGCGGCCATGTGGACGATTGGGTTCGGGCTGATTACGCTCTCCGTCGCCCGCTCGCCCTGGGTGGCTTATCCTGTGTTTGGGCTTGTCGGTATGTCGACGATTGCGCAGTTCAATACGACCAATGCCCTCTTTCAAATGCTGTCGCCGGAGAGGCTTCGCGGGCGGGTGTTGGCGATGCATATCTGGGCGCTTAACGGTTTGTCGCCATTCGGGATTCTGTTCTTCGGCTGGCTGGCCCATACGACGCGCGAGACGGGGTATTTCCACGTTTTGAGCGTGGACATTAAGGTCGCCAACACCGGTGTATCGCTCGCGCTTCAGGTGGGCGGAGCGATGATGCTGCTCGGGGCGTTGGGGGCCACGCTTTCGCGGAATGGACTGTCAAACCTGCGACCCATGAAAGGGTGAGCACGCCCCCGGACGGAGAGATGCCCCCAGGGAGGGGGCACAACGTCATCTCTTAACGAACTGGAAGCCTCTTCGAGCCTTCTTGCGGCCGTACTTCTTGGATTCCTTGACTCTCGGGTCTCGGGTCAAAAAGCCGTTGCCTCGGAGCTCCTTGCGGAGGCCCTCGTCGTACTCGAGCAGGGCTCGGGCGATGCCTAGGCGGATCGCGCCGGCTTGGCCGGTGATGCCGCCGCCTTTAGCGGTGGCGAAGACGTCGAATCGTCCGTCCATCTGGAGCTCGACGAGCGGGCCTTTGAGGAGGATCTCTAGGACGGGGCGGCCGAGGTATTCCTTGAAGTCGCGGCCGTTGATGGTGATGTTGCCTTCACCCGGCATGATCCAAACGCGGGCGATTGCGTTCTTTCGACGCCCGGTTCCGTAGTTGCTATCTTTTGTGACTGGCATTCGTTACTTGTCCTTCCGGATGTCGAGCGGCTCTGGATTCTGCGCCGCGTGTGGGTGCTCGGGGCCTGCGTAGACCTTGAGTTTGTGGAAGAGGGCTTTGCCGAGTTTGGTCTTGGGGGTCATTCCCCAGACGGCTTTCTCGACCAGCTTGACCGGGTCTTTCTCACGCAGGTCGCCTCGGCTGACGTTGCGAATACCGCCGGGCCAACCGGTGTGCCAGTAGATGAGCTCGTCGGCTTTGTTGCCGGTGAGGGCGACTTGCGATGCGTTGATGATGATGACGAAGTCACCGCAGTCGCAGTTGTATTGGAATGTGGGTTTGTTTTTGCCTCGGATGATTTGGGCGACCTGGGCGGCCAGCCTTCCGACGGGGATTCCTGCTGCGTCAACCACGTACCACTTGCGGCTGATGTCCCCTTCTTTATTCGTGTATGTTCGATTCATGTCGTTTATTCCTGATGGTGTATCGCGGGGCGATACAACAGTCGAGGGTGACGTTCCCTCGCTTCCGGCTGTGCCCGATCGGGCCTAGGCCTAGGTTTTAAGCTCCTCTATTAAACCTGAGACGGGGGGTTCAGGTCTACGTTTGTGGTCTTGGCGTTCCCCCTCCCGAGCCCCTCCATGGGTTTGTGCGCCGCCAGCACATCGTATCCACTTGCGCCAGGAGATGGTATCCACCCTGGGTTGGAGTGGATGCCGCTATGCCTTTCGGATCGGTGAGTGCAATGGATAGTCGTCGACGCCTTGTTTATGAGGTTCGGG